>JAACEL010000083.1 GCA_011682535.1 Nitrospiraceae bacterium
GCTCAGATTTGCGTCGGATTTGAGCGCGACGATTGAGCAAAACCGCAGGAATAGCCCGCTATTTTGAGGTTCTTGCGATTGAGAAGCGCTCGAAAATGGAGTGAAGATGAGATGCGAAAACGGTGGAGTTATTCTTGCACGAGCCCTAAGGCGCCCCAGCGCGCTGGCGAAAGGACAATCGCGTGTTGAACCTCTGCTTGGTATCTGGGATCTCTCTGGTGATGAGTGCCGCGCAGCCGGCCCCGCCCGTACCCGTGGGCCCTACCCCCGCCCCGCGCCAGCTTGCGTGGCAGGCCTTGGAGTACTACGCCTTCGTCCATTTCAACATGAACACCTTCACCAACATGGAATGGGGCATGGGCACGGAATCACCCGAACAGTTTAACCCCACCGAACTGGATTGCCGCCAGTGGGCGCGCGTGTGCCGCGATGCGGGGATGAAGGGCATTATTATCACCGCCAAACACCACGACGGATTCTGTCTGTGGCCGTCGGCATACACCGATCACAGCGTCGAGAAAAGTCCCTGGCGCGACGGCAAGGGCGACCTGCTGCGCGAGCTGTCGGACGCGTGCAAGGAGTTCGGACTGAAGTTCGGTGTGTACCTGTCGCCCTGGGATCGCCACGAGCCGTCGTACGGCGACTCGGACCGCTATAACGAGCATTTCAAAGGCCAGCTTCGCGAGACCCTCACCCACTACGGCGACGTGTTCGAGGTCTGGTTCGACGGCGCCTGCGGCGAAGGGCCCAACGGCAAGAAACAGGTCTACGATTGGCCGGGTTTCATTGGCGTGGTCCGCGAATGCCAGCCCGGCGCGGTGATCTTCAGCGACGCGGGGCCCGATATTCGGTGGGTGGGCAACGAGAGCGGATTTGCCAACCCCACCAACTGGTCGTTGCTGAACCGCGACGAATTCTCCCCCGGTTCATCGCGCTATCGCGAGTTGACGTCGGGCCATGAGAACGGCACGCACTGGCTCCCCGCCGAATGCGACGTCTCCATTCGCCCCGGATGGTACTACCACCCCGAGCAGGACGACGAGGTAAAGTCGCTGAAAGCCCTGCTCGACATTTACTTCCATTCCGTGGGGCGCAACGGCTCGTTGCTGCTCAATCTGCCGGTCGACACGCGCGGGTTGGTCCATGAGAACGACGCAGCCCGGCTGATGGAATTGCGCCGGTTCATCGACGCCGCCTTCGACCGTAACCTGGTCCTGGGGGCAACGGCCACGTCCGATACCGTGCGCGGGAACGACGACGCCTTCGGCGCCAACGCGGCGATCGATGGTGATGATTCCACGTATTGGGCCACAGACGACGGCGTGACGGCGGGCTCGGTGACGATCGATCTGGACGCAGCGGCCACGTTCAACGTGATCATGATCCGCGAACCCATCGCGTTGGGACAACGCGTGCAGTCGTTCACGGTGGAGGCGTGGCAGGACGGGGCTTGGAAGGAGATCGCGCAAGGTACCACCGTTGGCAACAAACGGCTGCTGCGCCTCGACGCGGTGACGGCGGACAAGGTCCGCCTCAACATCCTGCAGGCGAAGGCATGCCCCGCTATCACGGCCTTTGGCTTGTTCCTGGCCCCGCCCAGCGTGAGTATCGCACCCGATCGCCGGAGTTTCCTGGGTTCGCAGGAAATCACGCTGTCCAGCGACGTACCCGGCGCCGCCATTCATTACACCCTCGACGGCTCCGAACCCACGCAAGACACGACGCTCTACACCGGCCCCTTTGCTCTCACGCAATCCGCGACGCTTCGGGCGCGGGCGATCGCCGGAGGCAAGGCCACCGTCGTGCCCGCCCAGGCGGAGTTCACCGGCTACTCGACCGCCGACCTACGTCCTTCCGCGACCACCCGCGGCAAGACGAAAGGGGGCCTTCGCTATGCGTATTACGAAGACGGCTGGCAGAGTCTGCAGGACATGGAACGCGCCGAGCCCAAAGACACGGGAACCGCCAGCAAGTGCGACATTTCACTCAACCAACGCGACGAACACTACGCGTTCAAGTTCGAGGGTTATGTCGAAGTGCCCGAAGACGGTCTCTACACCTTCTACACCAAATCCGACGACGGCAGCCGCCTGTTCGTCGACGGGAAACGCATCGTCGACAACGACGGACTTCATGGCATGGAGGAACGTAGCGGCCAGGCGCCGTTGCGGGCCGGACTCCACGCGATCGAGATCCAGTATTTCAACGCCAAGGGCGGCGGCCAGCTCCGGGTCAGTTATGAGGGCCCCGGGATCCCCAAACAGAAGATTCCGAACGAAGCGTACCGGCGATAGCCCCCGAACGTCGGGTAGCGTGTTGTGACGCGCCCAAATTGCTTGGCTAAGTCTGGGCTTGCGCCGCGCGCCACGACGAAGCGATCGGACGCTTTGCGATAGAACAGGCCGGTGAAACAAGATACGGAGAAAAGCTATGCAGGTAGACCTGGATACGGTGAAAGCCCTTGAAACGGAACTCGACGAAACCATGTTGGCGCGCGCACATGCCGCCGCGGACGCGATCATAGAAGCCAAGGAACACGGCGGACGCGTGGCGGTGGTCACCGGCAGCGGGCCCAATATCCATGAGGGCGTGACGACGCTGATCGCCGAGTTGATGCGCGTGGGCGTTATCGACGCCGTCACCACGAGTTCCGCCGTCATCTCGCACGAAATGGGCGGCACCCTCGATAAGGTCAAGCGTCTGCTGGGTGAATCCGTGGGCGTGCCGCCGTTTTACCTGCCGCGCGGCGGCGATTTCGAACTCACCGAGATGAGCGGCGAGACCCTCACCGAAATCGCCCGTCACATCGATCTTGACGACGGTCTCATGGAGCGCTTGAAACAAGCCGATGGCAAGACCATCATCAAGGCCGCAGGAAACCTCGGTTACCCGATGGGCCTTTGGATGGAGCACATCGCCTGGGAAATTGCTTCGCTCGCCCGGACCTACGGCGCGACCTTCGAGGAAATCGCCGGACTCGGCGCCGACGAACGCACCATGATCGGCGTCGGCGCGCGCAAGGGACTCCCCGTACTCGTCACCATCCCCCAACTCATCGGCGGCGGCCTGGTTGGACTCAACATCGGCGACTCCATCAGTATCACCGAACGCGCCTCGCGACTGGCGCGCATGTTGAGCGGCGCCGATATCATCATCGAATCGGGCGTCGCCCTCACCCAGGAGATCCACGACGGCCCCTTCGAGCGCTACACCGGCCACGGGCTCTGGTCGGCGTGGCACGGCCACTTCACCTACTCCCTCGAAGGCAAGCGCCTCATCCGCATCGACCTCGACCCCACCCTCGACGAAGTCTGCCGCGCCGAGCAGGAAGGCAGCGCCGTGCAGCAGGCTATCGCCGACGGTCTCCCCAAGACCAAACTGTTCAAGGTGCCGTTCCGGATGGAAATGTCCGGATTCGCCCGTCACGAAGGCAGCATCCCCGTCATCGGCGACATCGGCCTCGTCTGGCCCATCATGGCCCGCCGGATCGCCCAGCGCCTGAGCATCGACCTCGAGTTCATGTCCTACCCACAGCAGACTCCGCGGGGCCAGGCCATGCGCGAATACATCGTCGACAAGGTCCAGCCCATCAGCCGCGGCAAGATGCTCGACGCCCTCAGACCCCACACCGGCTGGAACCCCTGTAAGTGGAACACACCGCCGGAGGAATTGGCGCCCAACGCGTTCCCGCCGGAGTGTTAGCGGCGGGGGAACCTCGACGACCAGCGTAGGTATTGAAGAGTTGCCCGGCGAGGTCTATACTTGCGCCCTTGACCCTTCGGAGAGCAGTTCCCTCCCATGAGACACCATTACACGGACAAGAAACAGGCATCCGCCTATGGTCCCCGGCTCCGCATCATCGAACGAATCGGGCAGGCCTGTCTGACGGTATGGATATCGGTGCTTATCGTCCTGGGCGTGCTCTGGCCCGACCCCTACGCCGACGTGTGGCAACTCGTGCTCAAGCAGATGGCGGGCGGACGCGCGGTCAGCGTGGGCGCGGGACTCGACCAGGGGTTCTCCCGAATCTTCCTGCTGTTCCAGTGCTCCCTGCAGGACATCATCATACTGTTGTTGCTCTATCCGCTGCTCGTGGCCGGCTACCGGCGCATCGTCGAATGGCATATCGTGGGCCCGGCCATTGCCAGCATCCGCGCTGCGGCGGAACGGCATAAGAGCAAGATCGAACCGTACGGCGCGCTGGGACTCATGATCTTCGTGTTCTTCCCGTTCTGGACCACCGGGGCGCTGGTGGGCGGCGTCATCGGCTACCTCATCGGCATGCGCACCCGGGTGACGTTCGCCGCCGTAATCATCGGGAATTTCCTCGCCGTCGGCGCTTGGATTTGGCTGTTCGACCGCATGCGGACCTTCTCGGCACGTCTCGGCAGCACCATGCCGTGGGTGATTCTAAGCGTTGTGCTGATCATAGCCGTCATCGCCCAAGTCCGCGCCCTTGCCAAACGCCGCTATCTCGTCAAGCCAACTCCTCCAGCGGACGAACCGCGTAAGGAAGATTAAGCCGTATCGCTCCGATGCGTGCCGATTTGGGTAGAGATTGCCGCGGCGCGGGGACGTACGTGTCCGGGGAATCGCTGCATCGCCGTCTCTTGCCAGCCAGCGTTCGGGGCGCTATCACGGCACTTGTCATGCAACGCGGCGGCATGCCACACTGGGTAAGTGGCCAGCGAAAGGAGGGCGGACATGCTTCTGGCAATTCTCGTAGCGTTCAGCATCGGACAGATCCCGGACCCGTTGGTAATAGGAGACGTGGAGACGGTCGCGGACGGATTCCGGTTCACCGAGGGGCCCGTCTGGCTGCCGGGTAAAGGACTGGTGTTCAGCGATATCCCCGCCGACACCATCTACCGGGACGACCGGAGTGTCTTCCGCAACCCGAGCGGCAAGTCCAACGGCCTGGCCTTGGATCGAGAGGGACGGCTGGTGGCCTGCGAACACTGGAATCGGCGCGTGTCGCGTACGGAGCAGGACGGCACAATTACGGTGGTCGCCGACACCTACCTGGGACGCAAATTTAACAGCCCGAACGACCTGGTGATACGCTCGGACGGCACCATTTTCTTCACCGACCCGACCTACGGCGTCGAAAACCGCGAACGCGAGCTGCCCTTCGCCGGCGTCTACGCCGTCGAGCCCGGCGGCAAAGTGAAACTGCTGTCGGTGTATTTCGAGCAACCCAACGGACTGGCGCTGTCTCCCGACGAAAAAACGCTGTACGTAGGCGATTCAGCCGGCGGATTCATCCAGGCCTTCGACATCGCTGAAGGCGATGCGTTGCGGCAGTCGCGCTTGTTCGCCAAAGACGTCGGCCCCGACGGGATGAAGGTGGACGAGCGGGGCAATCTGTGGACCACGGCACGCGACGGGGTGCGTGTTTACAGTCCGGAAGGCACATTGCTGCACACGGTCGAGTTCCCCGAGAAACCCGCCAACTGTGCGTTTGGGGGTCCGGACGGCAAGACCCTCTACGTGACGGCGCGGCACGGTTTGTATCGCGTGGCGTGTGGCGTAGCGGGACTGGGTGCCGGAAAGTAGTTTGCAATACTACGGCGCAGACCACTAATATATGCGGGATTTCTGTGTTTTCGACATAAAAGCTGACTATTGGCGGAATTATCCGGTGTGGCCTGTGGCGCAAGGAAAGCCATTGTCACACGCACGGATGAGTTAATTGATTGGAGGGTTCGACCATGGCAAGGATTGATTTCGGCGGCACTAAAGAAGATGTCGTCACGCGCAAAGAATTCTCGATGGCCAAGGCCCGCAAGGTTTTGAAGGGCGAGACGATTGCCGTGATCGGGTACGGTGTGCAGGGGCCGGCGCAGGGCTTGAACATGCGTGACAACGGATTCAACGTCATCGTCGGGCAATCCAAAGCCTTCAGGAAGGACTGGAACCGCGCCAAGAAGGACGGTTGGGTTCCGGGTGAGACGCTCTTCGACATCGAAGAAGCCGTGCGGCGCGCGACCATCGTTCAGATGCTGGTGTCCGACGCCGCCCAGAAAGCCATCTGGCCGGTGGTCAAGAAGAACCTCAACCCTGGCGACGCAGTCTACTTCTCGCACGGGTTCTCGATTGTGTACGGCGACCAGACCAAGGTTATCCCGCCCGAAGACGTGGACGTGCTCCTCGTGGCCCCGAAGGGCTCGGGCACCTCGGTCCGGCGCAATTTCCTGTCCGGCGCCGGCATCAACTCCAGTTACGCCGTCGAGCAGGACGCCACCGGCCGCGCGACGGAGCGCTGCCTGGCCCTTGGCATCGCCGTCGGCTCCGGCTACCTCTTCCCCACGACCTTCCAGAACGAAGTCTTCAGCGACCTCACCGGCGAGCGCGGTGTGCTGATGGGCGCCCTGGCCGGCATCATGGAAGCCCAGTACGACGTGCTGCGCGCCAATGGCCACAGCCCCAGCGAAGCCTTCAACGAAACCGTTGAAGAATTGACCCAGAGCCTGATCCGTTTGGTCGACGAAAACGGCATGGACTGGATGTACGCCAACTGCTCGGCCACCGCACAGCGCGGCGCGCTCGATTGGAAAGGCAAGTTCAAGAAAGCCACGCTGCCCGTCTTCAAGGAGCTGTACAAGCGGGTCAAGACCGGCCTCGAGACCAAGCGCGTGCTATCCTCCTGCGGCCGCAAGAATTACCAGGCCCAACTGGCCAAAGAGTTGGACGCCATCGGCAGCAGCGAGATGTGGCGGACCGGCAAAGCGGTCCGCGCCTTGCGCCCCAAAGAAAAGGCCAAGGAAATCACGAAGGAAACCAAGGGTATCGCGGGGAGGAAATCCAACTAACGCAAGCGCCTGTGACCATTCGGCGAATACGCCCAGACTTGTGCGCGGTGGCCATGCTCCAGGACACGCCTATTATATGTTCAGCGTCCTTGGGTGGGATCGAGACGGCACCGGATTCGTAACTAATCAGTGGAGCGCAACGCGCACGGCGTTGGACGGCCGCGAAATGCGGTCCGTCCCGCCCGGGTGTTTCAGTTCGAGTGGAGCATAGTAGATGGCCCCGATCCCTCTCACCAACGGCGGGCCTGTAGACGGCGGGAACTACGAGTATCGATGGCAGGGCGACTATATCCATGCCCATCTGCTCACCGACGTCGGCAAGAAACGCCGTAAGAACGAAGATTCGTGCATCCTGTGCGCGCCGGAGGACGAAGTCCTCTTCGAGCACAACGGCATGCTGTTCGCCGTAGCCGACGGTATGGGCGGCGCGAGTGCGGGCGAGTTGGCCAGCCACCTGGCGCTCCAGACGGTGATTGACCATTACTACGCCACCGCCGCGGACCGCTCTAAGCACGCCATCCCCGCGTTACTGCGCCAAGCACTGGGCGCCGCCAACAGAACCATCTTCGCCGAAGCCAGCAAGAATCCCGATCGCCAGGGAATGGGCACGACGGTGTCGGTCGTGGTCGTCCGTGGCGATTGCTGTTATGTAGCCCAGGTGGGCGACAGCCGCGTGTACGTGTCGCGCGGACGGGCGGGCGACGCGCATCAGTTGACCGACGACCACTCGCTGGTGGCCGAGCAGGTGCGCAACGGCTACCTCAGCGAGGAGGAGGCCCGCAACCACTCCCTGCGCAATCTCATCACCCGCGCCGTCGGCATCAAGGACACGGTCGATGTTGACCTGTTCTCCCTCAAGCTCCAGCGCGGCGACACGCTGCTGATCTGCTCGGACGGCCTGTCCAACCTGATCGAAGACGAGGAAATCGGCAAAGCGCTGGGGATGAGCAACCTTCAGGGGGCGGCGCGCCTCCTCGTCGGACGCGCGCTGACCCAGGGCGGCACGGACAACATCACCGTGGCGCTGCTGCGGGTCGTCCTGCCGCCGCCCAAACGCGAGATGGACCCCGGCGCGCAGGAGGTGATCGTTCCGGTAAAGGGCGTGCTGGCCCGGATTCGCAGCCTCATGAAAAAAGCCCGCTGACGGCCATCCCGGCCAAACAAGTCCCTTCAGCTCAATCCCATCCCCGCGTTTCTTTGCTTCTTTCTTTTCTCGCGAAAAGAAAGAAGTTCAGCGCCTGCGGGGGCCGCGGCGCCGTTGATGGGGGCGTTTGCGATGCGAGGGATTGCGGCGGTGTTCGGTGGCCGCGGGAGCGGTTTCCTTCGATGCGGCACTGCGGCGCGTTTTCACATAGCGCGCCCGCTTGTCTTTCGACGAATTGATGCTCTCGCACTGGGGACACTGCGAAAGCGCTTCCGCCTCCTCGTCCAGGTACACGTATCCGCAGTAGACGCACCGCCACAGGTGTTGCTTCTCGAGCACGTGGTAAGAGCGGCGGGTGACAATCTCGGTGTAGGCCCAGATCGTCAACACCATCAAGCCGAGGATGGCGCTGTACATCACGAGAGCGGCCGTCAGCGAGATCTGTATCATTGGGCGCCTCGCTCCGCGCGCACGAGCAGCGTGCCTCGTTGGAGCGCCGGCTCGTCGCCCTGCAACGGCTCGAACACGTACTTCAACAACGCGCTGCCGACGCTGGCTACCACGCCGTCCTCATCTTCGAGCGGCACTTGGACCTCGGTAACCTTACCTTGGGGATTGACGGCGAACACGAGCGCGACGGGCTGGTCGAACCGGCTCGGGTCGACACCCCACAGCGCCTGAATGGGCGGCGAGAACAACAGATCGCGATCCCTGGGCTCAGACATCCACTCGATGTACACACCGAACCCCGGCATCGGCGAGCTGGCCCGCACGGGGGCCACGGGCGCCGCCGGCGCCGTTTCCGACGTCGACCAACGCGTCAGCGCACCGCCTAAACCGCGCAGTCGACCGCTGAACCTCGCCCAGGAATCCTGCTCCTGGCGCTCGAAGAGATCGGTGTACCGCGAACGAATCCGCAGACTTTCCTCGCGTGTGCGAATCCGTTCGAGCGCGGCGAACTCGAGGCGCGGCAGTTCGATGTCGGGCAGCGCGGCCCAACCGCCGTCCGGCGGGCCCAAGCTGAGTTCCTCTCCCGTGCCGTCCATGGATTCCGTCGCGAAACCATCGCCTGTGCCGTCGTCCATGAGTTGACCGGGCGAGGAAAGGCGGAGTTTGTCGCGCGGACGGCGAGCGGTGGTGTCCGAATCAGCCGGGCGGCGAAGCGGGGCCTCACGGACGATGTCGACGGCGTAGTACTTGATGTCGTGACGCGGAAACCAGATGACGATGGAGAACACGGAGACCATCGACAGATGGAACACGGCCGACACCGCCAGCGCGATGGTGAAAGGGCGGTTGCGCACCGTGGCGCGCCTCATGACTACTCTTCCGCCGGCGGGCGCGCAGCGATGCCACAGCGCTGGAAACCCACGCTATTGGCGATTCCGAGAACCTCGATCAGGCGGGCGCTCGGGATGCGTTTGTCGGGGCGGACGAGTACCTGGGTTTCGGGACGTTCGGCGTGGGCCTCCGACAACACCTGCGTCAGCTCGCCCATGTCCTTCACGCGCACTTCGTTGACGTAGAGCGGGCCGCGCCCTTCCGGCGCGTTCTCGTCGTAGACGAGCGTGATGGAGATGTCCTTCTGCTCGAACGCCACGGCCCCTTTCGCCTCCGCCGTCTCGATGTTGATCGAGCTTTGTACGACAAAGGTCGAGGACAGCATGAAGAACAGGATCAGTTGGAACACGACGTCGATGAGGGGCGTCATATCCAGGCTGGGCCGGGGCCGTTTCTTCTCTGACTTGTCAAAAGTCATCGTCTATATCTCACGATCCCCGCGGTGGCGGGTCAAGACGTCCACCAGTTCGGAGGAGCTGATTTCCATCTCCACGACCATGTTCTCCACGCGCGACAGCAGGTAGTTGTAGACGACCAGCGTGGGGATGGCGACGGACAGACCCGCGAAGGTGGTGATCAACGCGTTCGCGATACCTTGGGCCAAGTCGGCCGGGTTGACTTGGCCTTGCTTATTCTCGATGGCGGCGAAGCAGCGGATCATGCCCTGCACCGTGCCCAGCAGACCCAGCAGCGGCGTCACGTGGGCGCACGTGGCCATCGCGTTCATGTAACGCTCCAGGCGCGGCAATTCCAAGTGGCCGGCGTCTTCGATGGCTTCGCGGATGTCCTCTTTCGACCGGTTGAACTTGAGGATACCGGCCTTGACGATGCGGGCGATAGGCGCGTTGGCATCGTCACAGATCTGCACCGCTTCCTGGATGCGGTTCTGCCGCAACGCCGTGCGGATCACGTCCATGAACTCGCGCGTGTCGATCGAGACACGCCGCAAGCTGTAGAACCGCTCGATGGCGATGGCGAGAGCCAGGATCGAGCACACCAGGATGGGCCACATGATGACCCCGCCCTTGCTCATCAGTTCGTATGCGCTGTTATAGCCTTCTGGTAGCACTGCGTTCGGCTCCTTTTGTCCTCAGACTGTCGCCCTCAACCGGTGCGATGTCCCACCAGCGTGCCGAGTCCCTTGTCGGTGAAGATCTCGAGCAGCAATGCGTGCGGCGCACGCCCGTCCACGATGTGGGCTTTGTTCACCCCGTGATCGAGCGCATTGACGCACGCCTCTACCTTCGGAATCATGCCGCCGCCGATCACGCCCTGTTTCTTGAGCGGCGCGACGTCATCGTAGCTCAGGTACTCGATGAGGGTGGACGGGTCGTCCTTGTCGCGCAGCAGGCCCGGTGTGTCCGTGAGGAACACCAGTTTCTCGGCTTGCAGCGCGGCGGCCACCTCGCCCGCCGCCGTGTCGGCGTTCACGTTCCACGTGCCCCCGTCGCGATCGGTAGCGATCGGCGCCACCACCGGGATCATGTCAGCGTCGCACAGGACGTCGATGATATGCTCCTGCACGTTTACGATCCGGCCCACATGACCCACGTCCGTGCCATCTTCCAGTTCGATCCGCCGGGCATGCAAAAGGTTCCCGTCCTTGCCGCACAGGCCGACGGCCGTACCGCCCGCCAGATTGAGCAGGTTGACGATGTCCTTGTTGACGTGACCCGCCAGCACCATCTCGACGACTTCGATGGTGGCGTCGCACGTGATGCGCAGGCCTTGGTGGAAAACGGAGTCGATCCCAAGCCGGTCGAGGTTGCGGTTAATGGCTGGGCCGCCGCCGTGTACCACGACCGGATTCATGCCGACATATTTCATCAGCACGACGTCTTCGGCGGTGCTGCGGCGGATCTCGGGATCCGTCATGGCGCTGCCGCCGTACTTGACGACGACCGTTTTGCCCTCGAACTTGCGGATGTAGGGCAAGGCCTCGATGAGGACCGCCGCCTTCTCGATAATCTTTTCCATGGGCTACGTCCTGTAGCCGGCTACGTCCTGTAGTCGGCGTTGATGGTAACGTACTCGTGGCTGAGGTCGGATGTCCAGAAAACGCAAATCCCGGGGCCATCCCCGACGCGCATGCGAATCGTGAACTCGGGCTGCTGCATGACGGCGGCGGCATCGGCCTCTTCGAAATCGGCCGGCATGCCGTCTTCCATCACCCGCACGCCGTCGAGCCACACGCACAGCCGCGCGGGATCGAAATCCGCCCCGGCGTAACCCGCCGCGCACGCAATCCGGCCCCAGTTGGGGTCCTCGCCCGCGAACGCCGTCTTGCACAGTTGGGACACCGCCACGGAACGCGCGATGGTGCGCGCGTCGTCGTCGTCGGCCGCACCGGCCACGTCGATCGTCACGAACTTGCTCGCGCCTTCGCCGTCACGGACCAACGCCTGCGCCATCTCGGTGCATACGGCGGTCAGTGCCGCGCCGAACGTTGCGGCGTCTTCGCTGCCAGGGGCCAACTCGGGCACGCCCGAGGCCCCGTTGGCCAGACCGATCACCGCGTCGCTCGTGCTCATGTCGTTGTCGATGCAGATGCAGTTGAACGATACCCGCACCGCCGCACGCAGGAGGTCCGACAGGTGGTTCGGGTCGAGGGCGGCGTCGGTCGTAATGAGCGAAATCATCGTCGCCATATTGGGCGCGATCATGCCCGAACCCTTCGCGATGGCGCCGATACGCACCACGCCGCTGCCGAGCGCGACCTCGACCGCCGTCTCCTTGGGCACCGTGTCCGTCGTCATGATGGCGAGAGCGGCGTCATGGCCGCCCGCCGGCGACAGCGCGCCGAGACACGCGTCGACACCGTTCGCGATGCGGTCCATCGGCAAGGGCACGCCGATGATGCCGGTGCTGAGCACGCAGACCTCGTCCGCCGCGACGTCCAGTCCGGCCGCGACGCGTTCCGCCATGGCGCGCGCGTCGGCCTCGCCGCGTTCGCCGGTGCAGGCGTTGGCGTTGCCGCTGTTGACGAACACCGCGCGGGCGTGGCCACTCCGGCAGACCGCCTCGCTAAGCTGAACGGGCGGCGCTTTGAAAAGGTTCGTGGTGAACGTACCCGCGGCGGCGGCGGTCGCGTTACTCACGACGAGTGCGCAATCATTCTTGGTGGAACCGTCCTTGATGGCAGCCGCCACCCCAGCGGCCCGGAAACCCTGGGGCGCGCACAGACCGCCTTCGATTTTGGACGGACCGGCCGGCGTCATGGCGCCATTCCCGTCATCATCAGGCCGGTGGTCTCCTCGAGGCCGAACATGAGATTCATGCACTGGATCGCCTGGCCTGCCGTGCCGCCTACGAGGTTGTCGATCGCGCTGACGATGACGAGATTGCCGGTGCGCTCGTCCATCACCCAGCCGAAATCGCAGAAGTTCGAGCCGCGCACGTGCTTAATCTCGCCCAGCACGCCCTCGCCCAGCACCCGGATGAAGGGCTCGTCCTTGTAACGCGCATACCGCGGCGCCACGTCGAACGCTTCCTTCACGCGCACGGTGATGGTGCTCAGAATGCCGCGCGTGTAGGGGCCGATATGCGGCGTGAACTGGATCAGGAACGCCCGGTTGAGCGCCTGCTCGATCTCCGGCGTGTGCTGATGCACGCCGATTTTGTACGCCTTCACGTTCTCGTTCATTTCCGGAAAATGGAACGCTTCAAACAACGCCCGGCCCGCGCCCGACATGCCCGAAATCGTGTCGACGATGATCGGGATGTCCGTGTCGACAGGAGCGCCGATTAGCGGCTTCAACGGGTTGATGACGCTGATGGGATAGCATCCGGGCACCGCTACGAGCTGCGCATCGCGGATTTCGTCGCGGTGATAGGGCACATGGCCGTAGACCGCCTGTTCGACAAGCTCGGGACAGCAGTGGTCGGCTTTGTAGTAGGTCTTGAACTCTTCAATGTCGCGCAGGCGGAAGTCGGACCCCATATCGAGCGTCTTGACGCCCGCTTCGAACAGCGCCTGTCCGATCGCCATCGACTTCGTGCCGGGCACGGCGATGAACACGGCGTCGCACTTCTCCGCAAGCGCTTTGGCATCAAAGGTTTCGCACACGACGTCCGTCGTCTTGCCCAGCGCGGGCAGTAGCTCGTCGAGGCGTCGGCCACCCTCGAGTTCCACCGCCGCCACCAACTCGGCTTCCGGGTGCATTCCAAGGAGGCGGATCAGTTCCCGGCCACCGTATCCAATAGCGCCTACCAGTCCTACGCGGATCATCGTTTGTCTCCCAATCAGGTACAGTGCGGCAGGTGTGGGGCCGCTTTTTTGAACGCCGGATTATAACGAGCCGCCTCGATCGCAATCAAACCTCCTGCCGCCGAAGCCTGACTCATCCCCAGTTTGGCGTCCGCTTCCCAGGGGACCGTATCCGCGCTGAGCCCAGAACCAATCCAGCCCTCCCCGGCGGGGCGTTTCCAGCCCCGGAGGGGCGGCAGGCTGTAGCCGTGGGTGAGCGGCGCGAGCCCACGGAAACAGTGCGCCACCAGTGTTCAGCCCCAACGGGGTGGCAGCGACTGAAACCGCTGCCACCCCTTCGGGCCTATCCGCCGTTCGGCGCACCCTCGCCCGGCGCGGGGCGTCCGTCAGGCCATCCGCGCGTACTGGTCGAGGGCGATCTCTTCGGGCACAGGGCGGCCATCGATGAAGGCCTCGATCTGGTTGGCCACGAGCCATCCCTGACGCAAGCAGTTTTCCTTCAATCCTCCGGCGATGTGGGGTGTGAGAATGCAGTTGGGCAGGCGGTAGAGAGGACTGTCCGGCTCGGGCGGTTCGGGGTCGGTCACATCGAGGCACGCCACCAGACGTCCGCGCTCGAGTTCGGCGATGAGGGCGGCCTCGTCGACACACATGCCGCGGGCGGTGTTGATGAAGATGGCGCCGTCTCGCAATAGCGCGAGGTTCTCGGCGTTGATGATGTGGCGGCAAGATTCGATAGCGGGCGTGTGCAGCGAGACGACGTCGGAGCGCCGCATCAAATCGTCCAACTCGACCTTGACGCAGCCCATTTCGGCGGCCTCTTCCGGGCTCACGTAGGGATCGCTGAGGAGAATGGTGTCAAGCGCCAGATGTTTGCACAGGCGCACCATCTCGCGTCCCACGCAGCTCGCCCCGACGATGCCGAGCGTGGCCCCGAAGGGTTCGCGCACCGCCTTAACAAGCGCATTTTTCTCCCATTGGCCGCTCCCTGTCATGGCGGTGTACTGCCAGACGGCCTTCATCGAGGCGATCATCATACCCAGGGCGAATTCAGCGACGCCGGTGGCGAGGGCCGTTCGCGCCGACGAGATCCGCAAGCCGCGGCTGCGCAGTTGTTCCTCCTCGATAATCCAGCGGATGGATCCCGCGCTGTGGCAGATAAACCGGAGGCCGGGGGCGGCGTCGAGCATTGCGTCGGTGATGGGGTGCGAACTCCAACCGGTGATGGCGATCTCAGCGCCCGCAATGGCCTCGATCTGCCATTCGGCGGTGCATTCGCCGGTGCAGGCGCGCTGCAAGTCGGTGATCGCAGCGATGCGGTCCAGATCCGTCTGCCGGAAGCACCGGGCTTCGACTTCACGCGTGATGAGTAGTGTTGTCCTGTGGGCGCTCTGGGTCATGTCAACGTCCTTTCGAGAAGGGGTGTGAACGGTGCCAATGCTAAAGTAATTTACCACGAACGAACGCGCAGTTCGAGGCGGCGGGCTTGTGCTCGAGCGCGATCTGGCTTTCGCCACCTCCCTCGCGTAAAATACCGGCAACAGCCGAAAGCACCCACGGAAGGAATGGTGGAGCAATGATTTTCGTCAAGACGTTCAAGGGATACGAGGACAAGACCAGCCAAATCGACGCGGCCACGAACGCATGGATTCTGGCGAATAACGTCGACGTTCGAGCCGTTGAAGTCGTGTTGAGCCACGAACAGGGCTCCCGTGCTGGTTCGGGCGATCTCCTGTTCACCGTGCTCTACAAAGCCGACGAGCCCATCCCTTAGGGGTCCGGCGGCGGCTGATGCTCAGTTGGCATCCGTCTATCTGGAGGCTTACGCGTTGACGCACGAAACGTTCCTCAAAGAAACCGCCGTGCGGACGCTCGATTACGTGCTGCGCGACATACAGGACGAAGGCGGCGCGCGCTATCGGGGCGCCGTCACGGTGCGGTCTTTGTTTGCCGCGTCCGGCTTAACGCCATGAGCGGCCCACCCACCCCGTCCTCCTCGTCCACGCGCGCCAAAATCGTCATTTTCCTGGTGTTCATCACCGCCGTTGTCCTGCTCGGCCGCGTGTTCCCGCTCAAAGACTACGTCCTGGCGCTACTGGATCGCACTGCCCGCCTGGGGCCCTGGGGCCCGGTGCTCATCGGCCTCGCCTATATCCCCGCCACGGTGTTTCTGGTTCCGGGTTCACTGCTCACATTGGGTGGGGGGTTCCTGTTTGGCGTCGTTCGGACGACGGCGGCGGTATCCGTGGGCAGCACGTTGGGCGCGTGTGCAGCGTTCCTGGTGGGGCGCTCGCTGGTACGCGGATGGGTCGAGCGCAAAGTGGCCGGCAACGCCCGTTTCGCGGCGGTATCGGGCGCGGTCGCCGAACGGGGCTTCACCATTGTGCTGCTGACGCGGCTGAGCCCGTTGTTACCCTTCAACTTCCTCAACTACGCGTTTAGTCTCACGCGCGTGCCGTTCCCGCGCTACACACTCGCCTCCTGGATCGGCATGTTTCCCGGTACCGTGCTCTACGCCCATCTCGGCGCGGGGGCGCGGTCGCTCACTGAGGCCGCCGCGGGGGACGCCGCCACCCCTCCCGCGCAACGTCTCTTGTTTTGGGCGGGGCTGGGCGTCACACTAATGCTGACGATCTACATCACTCGCGTGGCCCGGCGTGCGCTAAAGCAACTCATCGACGAACCCGGGCGCGTAGACATGCCTGGAGGATAGGATGCCGGAAACACGAAGGAAAACAGATCTGGAGGGGTTGCACGAAACCGCGGCGCAGTCGCTCGATCGCGCACCGTCGGACGTGGAAGCGGCGTCCGGCAACGGCCACGAGCCCGCCTATCCGCAGTCCCTCGGCGCCAAACTCCGCCACCTCCAGTTGCACCTGCGCGGTCTGTGGCTTATGCGCAAGCTCAAGCACCGCCACCGGACCATTGTGCGCGACCTACATCCTTTCGCCCTCCACCTCGAAAAGGAAGTCTTCCCGTTGCTCCTCGACGAGCACGTGGGCCAGATCGAGATACGTCCCGTCGCGGAGGGCAACACACCGCGCCTCGAGGGGAGCGCGGGCAAGCGCAGTCTGCCGTTCCCCGCCACCGCCACCTGTGCCCAGTGGCTGCTAGACCACGACATTCGAAGTGTGCGCCTCGATACGCACCTCGAGTCGGGGCAAATTCTCGAAGCCATGCTGGTGCTCTTCCACACCGTGGGGTTCCTCGGCCAGGTCGAGGCCTCGTCCGAATGCTACAAGGGCTGGGCGCCAGACAGAACCGCCGCCGCCCTCGTATCCCCGTCCGGTTACCACAAATTCTGCGCTTTGATGCGCTTCGATGTAGGAAGACGCGAGTTTCGGGCCGACTACTCCTACTGCGACCTTATCTTCTCGCGCATGGTGACCTCCTACATCGAGCATCGTCCCTTCTACCGCGATCATCGGACGTTGTTCAGCGCCGCACCGCGCTTCGCCGTCCTCATCTGGCTGCTGCTCGTGCTCCCCCTCGTGCTGCTGCTGCTCAACCCGGTGTGGGGCGCGGTCGTGGCGGTGGCCGTGTCTATCATGATCGCCCTGGGCGCGGGTGCGGCCGTGTTCACGCTGGCCTCCGTTCAGTACGCCCGGGAGCACCACGACTCCCTGCGCCAGGAACTCCTGCGGCAGGTCACGTCGCTCGCCCGCTTTCCCGAAGCCAACCCCAACCCCATATGGCGCCTCACGGCGGACGCCGAAATCCTCTACCACAACCCCGCCGTCCATCGCCTACTCGACGAGTTACAGATCCCCCATCCCAACGCGTGCGAACTGCTGCCAAACGAATGCGAGACGCTCACACGCGAGTGCATCGAGAATGCCCCGCACAGCCGTGAGGCCGAATTCGAGGCCCGCGGCCGCACGTTCCATTACCTGTTCCGCCCCTTCCCCGACGAGCACTCGGTAATCGCCGCCGGCGTCGACGTTACCTATCTCAAACGCATCGAGAACGAATTGCGCCAGCTCAACGAGAATCTCGAAGAGAAGGTGCGCGAACGCACCACCGAATTGCGCGAAACGCAAGACGTCACCATCCTCAGCCTCGCGGGGCTGGCCGAAACGCGCGACAAAGAGACGGGCGCCCATCTCGAACGCACGCGGCGCTACGTGCGCATGCTGGCCCAACAACTGCGCACGTCGCCCCGCTTCCGCGACTTCCTCGACGACCGCGTCATCGAACACCTCTTCAACTCCGCTCCTTTGCACGATATCGGTAAAGTCGGCGTGCGCGACGCCATCCTCCTCAAGCCCGGAAAGCTCACGCCCGAAGAGTTCGAGGAGATGAAGCAGCACACGATCTACGGCGGAGACGCGCTACGCTGGGCCAGCGAACGGCTGGGGTTCGACTCGTTCCTGCGGCTCGGACAGGACATCGCCTACAACCACCACGAGCGCTGGGACGGCTCGGGCTATCCCCGTGGCCTCAAGGGCGACGAAATCCCCTGGGCCGCGCGGTTGATGGCATTGGCCGACTACTACGACGCCCTGATCAGCAAGCGCGTGTACAAGGAAGCCTACACCCACGAACGCGCCCGGACCATGATCATCGAGGGACAAGGCAAACACTTCGACCCCGAAGTCGTCGAAGCCTTCCTCAGCAGAGAGGATGACTTCATCCGTGTCGCCGAGGAGTATGTGGACGAGGAGTAGACATTGGCCGTATCAGAATTTGACTACTCGCTCTGAATTGCGAAGAGAACCTTGTATGAAGATCACCAAGCTTGAAGCCGCAACCGCCCAACTCAAAGATGCAATCCACCTTCTCTTCAAGCGCCGCGATGCAATTGCAGTTCACACTCTTGCGGGTGCAGCCTCATCGCTCTTGTATAACCTCGCCCAACACAAAGGCATGTCAAGCCCCGTCAGAGGGAACCCTGTTGTTCGTGATGACAAACGCAGCAAATGGATTGGGATGATCAACGAGGCTCAGAATTTCCTCAAACATGCGGACAGAGACCCTGACGAGACATTCGATTTCGAGCCCGGCTTGAGCGAAGCCCTGATTCTTGAAGGTGTTGTACTCTTACGCGACCTCACCCAGGCCAGGCAACCATGGGCGGAAATCTTCTTCACTTGGTTTCTCGTCAAGAACCCCAATCTCTTCATTGACAACCACCCCAACAGAGAGGCCATCGACAAAGCGCGTCAGCAGGGGTTTGATGTTGAAGACTATGCGGCCATTTCCAAGCTTCTGGCGTTGGCAGAGAATGATCCGTCAGCTCTCCAGTGCTGACCCAACTCCCCCGGAAATAGGGGACGCTTCCTGTGTTTCACGCTTTCGTGGCGTCCGTTTCGTTATTCCCGCGCAAGCGTGGATCCTGGCAGCCCCGAAGGACGCACGTCGCTCCCTTCTGGATTCCCGCCTGCGCGGGAATGACGCCTTGGAGTCCGTTAAGCCCCCGCAATTGCCCAGTGCAGTAGTTTTGCTCGCCGGGATCTGTGGGGGGCGCAAGGGCCATTCCTACCGCGAATAAAAGACGCCCCACATGGAACGCCGATTGAGAAAAACCTGCTATACTGAATTCAGGTTCTCCCGCAACGCTTCGAAGAGCGTCCGGCGAATAGGTGAGTATGGGTATGCATACGATTACGAAGGTAGCCGTTCTTGACGGCTACAAGCTTGAATTGACCTTCGACGATGGCGCGAGCGGCATCGTCGATGTGTCCCGCCACGTGGGTCAGGGCGTATTCGCGGCATGGAACGATCCCGAAGTGTTTCGCTCCGTCCGTGTAGGTTCGTCCGGCGAACTCGTGTGGGGAGACGATATCGATCTCTGTCCGGATGCCCTCTATCTGGAGGTCACGGGGAAGCGGCCTGAGGAGATCTTCCCCGCGCTGAAACAAGCAGGTGTACATGCCTGAGGTCTCCCGATTCTACGGCATCGTCATCTAAGGGATTGCACGGAAATTGGAAATTCCGGGACAGTCCCGTCTCGCTTCCCTTCGGTCGCTCGCTTGGTACAGTCCCCGATTTTCGCTCATGGCTTCTGGCTTGGGCGGCGGGGTACCGGTTGGTGGTGAGCGATGCGGGCTAGGCGCGGGGGGTATGGAAAAGGAACACTCGGGTTGAGCGGGAACACGTACACAAGGGCGCGAGACCCCGCTGAAGATTGGAAAGGATTATGGCTCTTCCGGTTCTTGCGTACTTCGTTCTGATACCGCCTTTTTGACAGGATAACAGGATGAACTAGATGGTTTGCATCCTGTAAATCCAAGGCTCAATCGTGAAGAGCATTCGAGTTAGGCGCAAGTGTCTTGCTTTTCCCGCCGGTTATACCGTCATTCCCGCGAAAGGGCCTGGGTTGGAAGTAAAACTTGGGCACAACGTGTCATTTCGAGCGAAGGGGGAAATCTCTTGCCGCGGAAAATATCGGTACTTCGTCTACGTACTGACCCCGTGGAAAGACTTGGCGAGGGGTGGGGCGAGATCTCTCCCTGCGGTCGAGATGACAAGT
>JAACEL010000419.1 GCA_011682535.1 Nitrospiraceae bacterium
CCCCTGTCAAATCGAGCGTCGGTTCTCCGGGTGGGCTCCCCCGGATATTCCCGGATCCTTTCTCCGCGTGTCTGCGCGTAAATCTTTTTAAATCAGTGGGTTACCCGTGCTCTCGGCAGGATCTTTCTGGGCCGGGACGACTAGAGATAATCCCCGAACCGCCTCTGCGCCAATTGCTGGCCCGTTTCCGTGCGGAATACCCGAGCGACGAGTCCGGCGAGCTTTTCGGGGCTGGCGTCTGGGAATTCGCTGGGGATGTTGACCAGCCAGTCGGCGTCCCAAATCACGCGGAATTCAGGCGTGTCGATGTCATTGGCGCTGTGGTGGGAGCCAACGATCCGGCAGATATGGTCGGTTGTCGCGGCGTCAACGTCCAGTTCTTCCAGAATCCGCCGCGCGACCGGCGGACCCTCGATCTCCTGGAACTGGCCGGAGGAGGAGCCGTGCTTGCGCTCGGCTTCCTGAATTCCGATGTCGTGCAGAATGGCGGCGGCGCGCACGACGAGGCGGTCGCATTTCTCGACAGCCAGAATCTCGTCCGCGTAGGCCAGCACGGCCCGCGCGTGGTCGATTCGTGCCTGGTCGTCTCCGAACAATGCGGCCATCGCCTGTTCGATGCGGCCGCACAACTCGTCGACGTGTTGCAAATCACGGTTTGCCATATGTTTCCCCCGAATGGGTTCTGGTATCGCACTAGACCTCTACGGATTGGCGGTTCAAGATTTCGCCCTCGATACTGATCGTGACGATTTCCATCGGGATCTGCTTCCCGGCTTGCCGCATGCCCTGCGCGATGATGACGGGGAGGCCCTGGCAGCACGGAACAACCATTACTACGGCGGTGATGCTCTTGACGTCATTGGCGGCGAAGATGTCGGCGAACCGCTGTGTGTACAGCGCCATGTCGTCGAACTTCGGGCAACCGACCATGACGGTCTTGTCCTTGAGAAAATCCTGGTGGAACCGCGGGTAGGCCACCGGCACACAATCGGCCGCGACCAGCAGGTCGGCGCCGTTGAGAAATGGGGCCGTCGGCGGTACGAGACGGATCTGGACCGGCCAGTGGGACAGGGCCGAAGCGGCGGGCTGGTCGTCGGCTGGCGCGTTGGGTGCGGCCACTCCGGCGAAGGTTTTGACCTGGGCCGACGGGCAACCGCAGGGAGTGGGCGGCGCGGCCGGCGCGCGCGTGACCTTGAGGTGTTCTTCGACGGCTTCTTCGTCGAAGACCTCGGCCTCGCGTTCCACGATCCGCAAGGCCCCGGTGGGGCACTCGCCCAGGCACGCGCCCAAGCCGTCGCAGTACTTATCGGCCACTAGCTTGGCTTTGCCGTCGATGATCTGGATCGCACCCTCTTCGCATGAGGGGACACACTCGCCGCAGCCGTTGCACAGTTCTTCGTCGATCTCGATGACTTTGCGTATCTGCTTCATGCTCATTTCCTCTCAGTGCCGTCCAGAACGGTTATGTGGGGCATCGGGCGCAGCCATACCGTTTCTTTTGGAGGTGGTCTGGAGGAACCTTTTCTTTGCGAAAAGAAAAGGTTCCTCCAGTTAGCTCATTGCTAGGCCAGGATCGCCGCGAGGTCTTCATCCGGCGTTCCGATGGGCTTGATGTCGAAATTCTCCACCAGCACATCGAGCACGGCGGGCGTGATGAACGCGGGCAGCGTCGGCCCAAGCCGAATGCCCTTGATGCCCAAGTGCAGCAGAGACAATAGGATAACCACGGCCTTCTGCTCGAACCAGGACAACACCATGGAGAGCGGCAGGTCGTTGACACCGCAGTCGAATGCGCCGGCGAGGGCCACGGCAATCTGAACGGCCGAATAGGCGTCGTTGCATTGGCCGATGTCGAGCAAGCGCGGGATGCCGCCGATGTCGCCGAAGTCGAGCTTGTTGAAGCGATACTTGCCGCAAGCCAGCGTGAGAATCACGCAGTCCTCTGGAACCTTCTCAGCCAGTTCCGTGTAGTAATTCCGTCCCGGCTTGGCGCCATCGCAACCGCCGATCAGGAAGAAGTGCTTGATGGCGCCGGTTTTGACGGCCTCGATCACCTTGTCGGCCACGCCCAACACCGCGTTGCGCGCGAAACCGATGGTGATCATGTGCTCGGGTTCATCCTCGGCGAATCCCGGGGCCGCCAGCGCCGCCTCAATCACCGGCGAGAAATCGCCGTTGCCGATGTGGGTGACACCAGGCCACGCCACCAGCCCGCAGGTGAAGATGCGGCCACCGTAGCTGTCAAGCGGTTTCTGGATGCAGTTCGTGGTCATCAGAATCGAGCCCGGGAAGGCGTCGAACTCTTTGCGCTGTTTCTGCCATGCGCCGCCGTAGTTGCCGACGAGATGGGGGTACTTCTTGAGCCCCGGATAAGCCAGGCAGGGGAGCATCTCGCCATGGGTATACACGTTGATGCCCTTGCCTTCGGTCTGCTGAAGCAGCAAGTCGAGGTCTTTGAGGTCGTGGCCCGACACCAGGATGGCCTTGCCCTTGATCGCCGTGGTGCGCACCTGGGTGGGTTCGGGGTGGCCATAGGCGTCCGTGTTGGCCTTGTCGAGCAGTTGCATGACCGTCAGGTTCATCTCGCCGACCTTGAGGGCCGTCGCGGTCAGTTCGCCCACGTCGCTGGGGTTGCCGGCCAGGTAGCTGAGGATCTCGTGGAACGTACCATAGACGCCGTCATCTTCGACCCCGAGAATCTGCGCGTGGTCGGCATAGGCGGCCGCGCCCTTCAGGCCATACAGGATCAACTCTTGTAGTCCGGTAACATCCGGCCCTGGCGATTCGA
Source organism: Nitrospiraceae bacterium (assembly GCA_011682535.1). Lineage (GTDB taxonomy): Bacteria > Hydrogenedentota > Hydrogenedentia > Hydrogenedentales > SLHB01 > JAACEL01. Next base: position 2,789 of record JAACEL010000419.1, read on the forward strand.
TGCGCTGGATGATCGAATGGCCTTGCCCCTGCGCGGCCAGTCCGTTGAGGTTGGCGGCGGGGGCGAACAGGGCGGGGCCTTCGAGAGCCTCGGCGTCGGCGCCCACGATGTCCTCGTAGAGCTTCTTGGCCTTGTCCCGCACGACGGCGGCTTCGGCAATCAAACCCGCCACGCGTTCGGGGTCGAAGTTGACGTTGGTGACCGTCGTGAAAAGGGCCTTGATCACAAACACGTCGACACTATGATCGATCGCGCCGGCCTGGCGGGCGCGGTGGGCGTACTGGGACACGCCTTCGGTCGCGTAAATCAGGAGATCCTGGAGCGCCGCGGTCTGCGGATCCTTGCCGCAAGCGCCGCTGACCTGGCACCCTTCCCCCTTCGCCGTCTGTTCGCATTGGTAACAAAACATGGGTCTTTCCTCCCTTTCGTCGTTGGACTTGGTTATGTTCGTGACCGCTCCGGCGGTCTCATTTGCTGGGCCTACTATGTCACACGTGGGCCATCCGTTCCTTGACTTAGGTCAAGCAACACTGCTATTTCCTTCCTCATGCCTAAACCCGATGCAGATCCTCTTGACGAAATCCGGGCTGTGCCCTTGTTCGAAGGGCTCGCCGTGCCGCAACTGGCGGCGCTGATGAACATCGCCCAGGTGCGAACCTTTGCGCGCGGCCAGGAGATTTTCGGCGAAGGCGAGCCGGGGGCTGGCTTCTTCGTATGCGTCTCGGGCCGCGCCAAGGTGTTTAAGGTCGCGGCGGACGGCAAGGAACAGATTCTCCACGTGTTTGGACTGCACGATCCCTTTGGCGAAGCGCCCACGTTCGAAGGTGGTGCCTATCCCGCCAATGCGGCCGCCCTGGAAGCGTGCCGGACGCTCTACTTCCCGCGCGATGCTTTCATGGGGCTGATCGAGTGCGACCCCAGCCTGGCCCTGCGCATGCTGGCCATGCTCTCCAGACGGCTGCGCCGCCTGACGAAACTCATCGAAGAACTATCCCTCAAAGAGGTTCCCAGCCGATTGGCCACCTACTTACTCCACCTAAGTGAACAAGGGGAGGACCCCAAAATAGTCCAGCTCCCCGTCACGCGCGGGCAGTTGGCCAGTCTGCTGGGTACGATCCCCGAGACATTGTCCCGGGTGGTGGCCCGGATGGCGCTCAAAGGGCTCATTCGCTCCGAAACACCCCGCACGATTAGACTTCTGGATTTCGACGGACTCAGCGCCCTGGCCTCCGGCGACCGGCGCCTGTCCTGAGCCGGCCCCGCGGCGCCGGTCTTGAAGTGCAGCGGGCAAGTGGCAAGTACCCAACGTAACCGTTCATGTGGTAAGCACGAGGGGCACTGCAGAGCCGGCGGAAAAGAGGCGTGAGGTTCCCCAGTTTCAGCACTCTGCATTGGGGTGCCGCTGTTGTACAATGAAATGCAGGACGAAGGTTCGAAGATGATTCGAGGCAGAAACAGCCTTCTTCGCGGCAGTTCTCGGCACATGGCTTTTCCCGTAAGCTGAGCGCAATACCGCGGCATGCGGCGTAGCTGGTACGGCCGATGGCCCCCACGCGGGCCACGAACCGGCCCTCGCTCCGCGTCAGTTCGCGCAACGCGGACGCGAGATGGTTCTGTCTTGCCAACGCACTTCCACTAACAGAACATTTCCAATATTTTCGTATAATTGACGCCACCGACAAAAGTTGGGTGGCTTGCTAAGTGTGGAGTGCGGTAGCTTGCTGCCGCTTTTTCCGAGGGGAGCTTGCTCCCCGGCACAAA
>JAACEL010000420.1 GCA_011682535.1 Nitrospiraceae bacterium
TACCATCACCGGCAACGAGAAGGTGAAGGTGCTGTACGAGAAGTGGGTCGACCACCTGGGCTATCGCGATCCCGAGCGCACGAAGAAGAGCATTATGGGCGGTCCCCGGGAGAACTACGACGACACCGACCATCTGCTGGGCGACCTGTACGTGCTGAACCTGATCGAGGAAGACGAAGACCTGCGCCGTTTCTACACGAAATGCGTGCGTGACTCGTGGGAGGCGCACAAGGACGAGAAGCTGGCGTGGTTCAACTACGTGTACGGCGCGGTGCTGGGCGAGGAGTTCAGCGATCCGGAGGGCTCGGTTTGGAACCTGCAAACCTTCCCGACGTGCCGCATTTTCCAGCCACAAATGAACAGTATCCGTACGGACATCGAGTTCTTCGAGCGAGAGGGGCGCAAAGAAGCGTTGCACCCGCTACCGGTCTACGAGCGGCGCTCCGACAACGAATACGAGTATAAAGGCAGCCCCTACGCCTTGGACGGCTGGACGAGCCGGATCGTATCGGAGGTCGAGATCTCGCCTATCGACCCCTACGTACAGTTCGCCGCCGATACGTCGGGCACCGCCTATCGCAGCGTGACCAACGGCGAACTGTGGCACGGCATGGACGGCCTGCCGCGGGTCAACGAGTACCTGTTCTCGCCCGATTATCCCTGGCTGGCGCTTGCCGCGACCGCCGGGGGCGTCTATCGTACGCTTGATGGCGGCGTGAGTTGGGGACGCGTATTCGACACGCCGGTCGACCGGCTCAAACTGGATCCCCAGAACACCCACGTGGTCTATGCCGTTGGCGCGAAAGGCGTGTTTAAGAGCATGGATCTGGGCGAACGCGAAATGGGTACAGTCTGGAAGGCCCTGACGGATTCCGCGCTGGCGGGGAAGGGCGTATTCGCCGTTGACCCGCGCGGCGGCACGCCCACACTTTATATGTTGACGGAAGAGGGAATGTATACGCGGCGGGAAGGTGACGCGGACTGGCAGCCGCCGGAACGCCTGGCACGTCCCCGCGGCTTTGGTTCGTTCAGCGCCGTCGGCGGTGAGCCCCAGTGGCTGCGCGTCGACGACACGACCCCTGGACGTCTGTTTCGAAGCGTGGCGATTTCGTTTCGCAGAGAGCGCTCCTCGTTCGTGAGCGTGAGCGACGACGGCGGCGCCAGTTGGCGGCCGGTGTTGGGGGAACTCGCCCCGCTGGTCGCATGGGCTTCCAGCACCGGCGACACCATCGAACTTGCGCACGAGGAATTGATGCGGTTGATGGCCCTGTACACCCAGTTCCCTATCCGCGACGTCTGCGTCGATCGCGCCGACTCGAAGCGGTGGTATGGCCTGATGGACTCCGGCGTCGCGGTGACCGAAGACGCCGGAAAGTCGTGGCGTCTGAGCAGCGAAGGCCTGCAGATCCCCCAGGTTCGCGCGCTGTGCGCGCCGCGCAACGCGACCGATGTCTACGTAGGCACACCCGCGGGGCTCTATGTCAGCCGTGACCACGGCGAGACCTGGGAAGACACGACGCTCGTGCCTCAGTTCGGAGGGGCCGAGCGCGAAGAGATCGGTGGGGCGGGATACATCACGTCCTACTGGATGGGACGCTATCACGGTTTCATCGACGAACAGACCGCGACGGCGGAATGGTGGAAGTAGGGACCGACGCCCCCTGGAGACTGGCCATGAAACATGCACTTCGCTTCTCTGTACCGATACTCGCTGTGGTATTCGCGGCGGGTTGTCTGAGCTTTGCAAGGCGGGACGCCGCCCCCCCGTTCCCGCTGGGGCCGGAAGTGTTTCTCGAAAGGGCGGTCGTTGGACCACAGGCGGACGGCACCTACGTCGTGGCCACGACGCAGGTCGTGGATCCCGCGGGAGAGACCGTCCCCTTCCCGGGCCGTCCATCCGACATGGCCATCGATCCCACGGGAACCTGGCTCGCGGTGAAGACGACGGGACGCAATTCGATGACGTCGGGCTTGGGCGATCTCGTCTTCATCGACGTGGCTAGCCGGGCGATCCGTCAGACGCTGGTCTTTCCTGAGGGGAGCTGTACGTTCTGCGGTCTCGCATGGGACGCCGGAGGGAAGCGCTGCTGGGTAACGGATTCGGACGGCTCACTGCACGGCGCGGCACTCGGAGCCGACGGTACATTCGCATGGGAGACGACGATTGCGTTGCCAGGCCCGAAGGGCAAAGGCAATTCGGCGCCGGGCGGGATGACCGTTGACGAGAGCGGCGGGTTGATCTACGTGACGCTGTCGCGGAACAACACGCTCGGGATCGTGGACCTTGCACAGCAACGTGTCGTTGCCGAGATCCCGGTGGGGATTGCGCCGTACACTGTGCTGACGGCCGGTAACAAAGCGTACGTTTCCAATTGGGGCGGACGCCGTCCCGTCGACGGCGACGTGACCGGCCCAACCGCCGGCAGCCGGGCGGTGGTCGATCCGGAGACGGGCGTGGCCTCTACGGGAACGGTTTCCGTGGTCGATCTGGCACGCCGCACGGTGCTGCGCGAAATTGCCGTCGGCTTGCATCCCAGCGGCATGGCGCTGTCGCCCGACGGCGGCACGCTCTACGTGGCCAACGCCAACAGCGACACCATTTCCGTCATCGACACGCGTGCGGACCGGGTGACGGCCACCCTCGGCGCGAAGCCGTTGCCGGAGCTGCCCTTCGGCAGCGCACCCAACGCCCTGGCCGTCTCGCCTGACGGCGGCACGCTCTATGTGGCCAACGGCGGCAACAACCTGCTGTTGGTGCTCGACCTTCCCGGCGGCGGGGTCCGGGGCCTGATCCCCACGGGGTGGTACCCTGGCGCTTTGACCCTGACACCCGGCGGCGGTCTATGCGTGGCCAACACCAAAGGCGTCGGCGGTCATTACACCGAAGCGAACATTCCGCTCAAGCAGAGCATGTTCGGCAAGGATTGGCACGGCTACAACACCCACGATCATCTTGGTTCGGTGAGCTTCATCCCCGCGCCTTCGGCGGATGAACTCGAAGCCTACACCTACCGCGCCGCCAGTAACATGCGCCTGCCGCGGATGCGCCGGCTCCTGCGTGAATCCGATGGTCCCGAACGCGTCGTGCCGGTGCCTACGCGCCCCGGCGAACGCTCCGTCTTCAAGCACGTGCTCTACATCATTAAGGAAAACCGCACCTACGACCAGATCCTCGGGGACCTGCCCCAAGGCAACGGCGACCCCAGCCTGTGTCTATTCCCCCGCGAGGTGACACCCAACCATCATGCGTTGGCGGAAGAGTTCGTGTTGCTCGACAACTTCTACTGCAACGGTGTGCTCAGCGCGGACGGGCACCAGTGGACGGACGAGGGGTACGTGACGGACTACATCGAGAAGAGCTTCGGCGGCTGGCCGCGCAGCTATCCCTATGAAGGCGACGATGCGCTGGCGTTTGCCTCCTCGGGGTTCATCTGGGACCATGTGCTCCGCAAGGGGCTCACCTTCCGCGATTACGGCGAGTTTGTGCACGCCCAGATCGAACCGAAGAACGCCACCTGGACCGACATCTACCGCGACTATGTCAACGGCACGCGGCACGTGAAGATTCGCGCGACGTCGCCGTTGCACACCCTCGAACCGTACCTGTGTCCGACGTACGTCGGCTTCCCCGGCACCGTGCAGGACGTCTACCGCGCGAGCGAGTTCATCAAGGAGTACCAGGCGTTCGAGGCGAAGGGCGAGTGCCCGAACTTCATGATCATGCTGTTGCCCAACGACCATACCGACGGCACTCGCGAGGGCTTCCCGACGCCGGCGGCCATGGTGGCCGACAACGACCTGGCCCTCGGCCGCATTGTCGAAACGGTCAGCCGCGGCCGCTTCTGGTCCGAGACGGTCATCCTGGTCGTGGAAGACGACCCTCAGGCGGGTCTCGACCACGTCGACAGCCATCGAACCGTGGCCATGTGCATCAGTCCCTACACCCGCCGAGGCGAGGTGGACAGCACCCACTACAACCAAACGAGCATGCTGCGCACGATGGAACTGATCTTCGGTCTGGCCCCGATGAACCAACTCACGATGGCCGCCAACCCGATGGTGAATTGCTTCGTGGACACGCCCGACTTCACGCCCTACAAGGCCAAACCAAACCGAATCCCGCTGGACAAGATGAACCCGTCTATCGCCGGACTTCGCGGCAAGCAGCGCTACTACGCCAAGAAGTCGATGGCGTTGCCGTTGGACGACGTCGATGGCGCCGACGAGGGCCTGTTCAACCGGATCCTGTGGCACGCCGTGAAAGGCTACGACGTGCCCTATCCCCAGCTCGCCCGCCGCACCAGCATCGGTTCGGAAGCTTGGCCGGATGCCGCGGAGTTGGTCGACGACGATTGACGCGCGCCGGCCCGCCTCACCCACGTTCTGTCGGGTCATTGCGGGGAGCGAACGCATGTAAGCGACGCGGCAATCGAGCGCCGCAGTCGCCTCGCTCCTACTGGGGAAGTCGAGCGCTCTCTCTTTCTTGTCATTTCGACCGATAGGGAGAAATCTCGTTCTGCCAAACGCGTTCCACT
>JAACEL010000421.1 GCA_011682535.1 Nitrospiraceae bacterium
ACTGAGAGGGGATCCATGGCTGGGCAAGCATCGACGATCATTGCGGAAGGTTTCTTGAAGGGCGTCTTCGACGTGTTTGACGCCATGCTGTCGCTGGATTTCGCATACGACATCACCGATGTAAACGATGTGAACGAGGAGGGGGTTCGCGATTCCCTAGGCCGTTTCCCGTTCGTGATGCGGGCTCACATCGAGTCGGGCGGGGCGGTGGCTTTGCTGCTTTCCGTGGCGGACGCGTCAGCGTTCGTCTCGTTGGTTTCCGGTGGGGGTGTCGCGGCGAAGGAACGGTTGGGTGAGAGCGACCTGGCCACGTTGCGCGAGATAGCCGACCCGTGCCTGGGAGCGGGTATCACGAGCCTGATGGAGCAGTTTGGGCGCGATGTGGAGCAGCCCCAGGATGTATCCGTGGGCGTCACGGACACCGATGCGGAAGCGGAGCTGACCGCTTTCCTGAAACCACCGCTGCTGGGGGCTACGTTCACATTTTCGGCGCCGGACATGGCCAGCGGCGGGATGCTGCTGTTCTCCGCCGCTACCGAGGCGCTGGTGCCGTCTGAAGACGCGGCGCCTGTTTCGGACAGTGATTTGGCCGGTGGAGCCGAAATTAGCGAAGCTGAGATGACCGATATTCTCAGCGGCTTCACGCCCGCCGAAACAGACCTGCCCGCGGGTAGCGGTGCGATGCCCCCCCCTGAGTCCACTCAGGGGAATATCGAGCGCGTACTGGATATTCCGTTGATGGCTACGGCGCGGCTGGGACGGGTCGAGATGCCGATCGGCGATATCCTCGCGCTGGGGCCGGGCTCCATCATCGACGTGGGCCACCTGGTGGACGAACCGGTGGAGTTGTTGGTAAACAACAAGCTGATTGCCCGGGGCGACGTGGTGGTGGTCGACGAACGGTTCGGCCTGCGCGTGACGGAGATCGTGAGTCCTGAAGAGCGCATTGAGAGCCTGCATTGAACGAGCAAGAAGAAAAAGCCCTCTGGATCCGCTGCAAGGAGCATGCGGACGATGAGGCTCGGGATCAACTCATCGTCCACCATATGCGGCTGGTGAAGTATATCGCCGGGCGCATGGCCATCCACGTACCGCAGACCGTTGAGATGAACGATCTGGTGGGGTGGGGGGTGCTGGGGTTGATGGACGCGACGGACAAGTTCGACCATCGCCAGGATATTCGCTTCACGACCTACGCGTCCATCCGTGTCCGGGGCGCCATCATCGACCAGATTCGCTCGCTGGACTGGGCCCCGCGATCCCTGCGCTCGATGGCGCGCCGCGTGGGTCGGGCGCGCGAAAAGCTACGCCATGAGAAAGGGCAGGAACCTTCGGCGGAAGAGATGGCGGGGGAGCTTGGGGTCAGTGCGGAGCAGGTCGAGGACACAATCGCGCAAGTACAGACAGCTCAAGTACTTTCCTTGGATGACTACCTGCCGTCGGAGGGGAATGTGGAGACGCGCAAGATTGACGTCACGGGGAGCGTGGGGGATAGCCCGGAACGCGCGCTGGAGAACCAGGAACGTCAGGAGCAACTGGTACAAGCCATTCTCCAGTTACCCGATCAGCAGCAAAAAGTGCTAAACTTGTATTATTATGAAGAGTTGACGCTTAAGGAAATCGGCGCTGTGCTCGAAGTGTCCGAGTCACGGATTTGTCAAGTGCACAGTGCGGCGATGAAACGCCTGCGAAAGGCCATCCAGCAAGGAGGCGACTGATGCCTCAGCCAATCGACCTGCCAACGGAATTGGCCCGAACCACTGCCGTGGAACGGGTGCAGCAAGCGGTGGATCGCCAGGCCTTGGCCGGTCAGCAGCGGGCAGCCGCCGAGATCGACGAGCAACGACAGGCGGCGGAGCGTCAGGTGCGGGAGATGCACAACAAGAACGAGGAAATCGAACCGGAGAACCGTCGTCGCACGCCGTATCGGCGCCGCAGGCGCCATCGCGGCGAGGACTCGGAGGAACAGGCGGCCAGCAGCGAACACCGCGCACCGCTGGCCGATGGCGAAGAGCATCACCTGGATATCTCCATCTAGCGTGCACCGTTCCAGGAACGGGTTAGCCACGCTGTTATCGCAAGGTCTCAGGCTGGGCTGAGCCTGGGGGTGGCAATGTTAAGTTCAGACCTCAGTTCGTTTCTATACGTCATCGGGTTCTGCGCGCTTGGCGGTGCGCTGGTGCTCGGGGTGACGCTGTACCTGCGCCTGGCCGGCGCGAAACGCAGGGGGCGCGGGAACTCGGGGGCCGTGGACAATCACACGGAACTGTCGATTTTGTTCCAGACCATGCGCGGGACACTGGACGAACAGAAGTCGCTGGCGCGGGACTTCAACCGCAGCGTCGACAAGCGCGTGGCCTTGATCCGCAAGATCGTCAAGCACACGATTGAGCAACACGAGAAACTCTATGAGCGCCAGCGGGTGTTGGCCAAGGCTCTTGAGGAAACCCGGGAGCAGATCGCCGACATTGAGCGGCGCATCTTAGAGGCGGCGCGGGGACGGGCTGAGGAGAAGGCGCGAGCGGCTGCGGCGAAGCCGAAGATAGACGTGGCTCCGCTGCACATTGTTGTCGAGCCCGATGTGGGGGATTCGGGCGACGGCTCGTCGGGCGACGACCTGATTGAGGCGTGGACCGGGCTCGATTTCGTGGGCGAAGAGCCTGACGCGGACGAGTTCGAAGTACCCGATACGGTGCCTGAGTCCCCCCGGGATCCCGAAATGGCGCGTGAGGCTTTCCGAGCCTTGCTCAGCATCGAGCCCGCCGCCACGGCGAATTCTGCCCCCCTCGAAACCGGAGGCGGAAACGGGCGTGGGCGTACCGAGCTGCTCAAGGGACGCGTCCATGAGTATCACGACGCAGGCATGAGCGTGGCCCAGATCGCGCACGAGTTGGGCATCGGCAAGGGGGAGGTCCGGCTCATGATTAGCCTGCACGAGAAGACCTCGAAAAGAGGTTCTTGACCTGCCCCGCGAACGGCCGCCCGCGGCCTGAGAGTAACCTGAGTCCATGCAACCTGACAGCGTCCAAGCCGCCATCGTGAACTTGGCCTCGCGGGCGGTGGACGCCGCCTTGTTCCGTGCTGGCCAAACACTCCAAGGGATCGTCGAAGGGTCGGGGACGAACTTGTCTCTGCTGGTGCGCGGCGCCCGGCTTCCGTTGCCTGAGGGCGCCGCGCTTACCCCCGGACAGGCGGTTAGCGCTGAGGTCGTCGAGACTCCGGAAGGTATTCAACTGCGGGTAGCGCCGCTGCCGACGTCCCCGGCGGCCACGAGTCAAGGGACCGCGGCGGAGTCCGCATCGCCAGCCTCTCCTTTGGCCCAACTGGTGGCAACCGTGCTGGAATCTCTGGGCGTAGTGCGGCCGCCGGAAAGCGTAGTCGATCTGCTGCCGCCGCAATTGCCCCAGACGGACGCAGCCATACGTCTACTGGTGACCCTATTCGCGGGGAGCCGAGCGCTGGGTGGCGACCTGGAGTTGCTAACCGCACTGTTGGAACAGGCGGCGCAGAGTGGCGCGGTTCCTCAGTCGGTGTCCGGCGAAGCCGCGGCGGTGTTGTTGCCACTGCTGATTCGCGACGCAGGGGACTTGGGGGCAGTGTTGCAGCGCGTGGCCGTGGACTCGGGACGAAGCGTCGAGGGGCGTGTGGCGCAAGCCTTGGCCAGCGGCGACCTCACCTCGCTTGAAACGGCTTTGCGTGGCGATGTGCGGGCTCTTATCGGGCAACTTCGCAACCATGAGGGGTTGCTCACCCACTTTCGCCAGACGGGGCAACTGCGCGTCTTCCAAGAGGTCGCCGAACGGGTGGTGGGCCGTTTGTCGAGTATCGACTTGCAGAACGTGCGTGGGGTCGAGCAGCCATACGCTTTCGTGGAGCTTCCCTTCAGTGGGGAGGCAGGAGTCTACCGCGCCCACATCCACTTTTTCGGCGAGGGCGGCGGCAAGCGGCGGCGGTTCGAGACCGCGAACGGAATGGTGGCTTTCGACCTGTCGACAACGCGGTTGGGAGATCTCTGGATTGCGTTACGAAGCAACCGGGGCTATTGCGAATGCCGTCTGTCGGCGACTTCGGAGGAAGTGGTGCAGGCGCTGGACGCGGCCTCGGGCGAGTTGGCGGAGGTGCTGCGGGACGTGGGGTATGAGCGGGTCACGGTGAGCGCGTCGCTGTGGGACGGTGATCGATTACGCGAGACTGTGGCGCTAATGCGTCGCTTCTCGGGCTTGAATGTGGTGGCATGATGGGGAACGGGGCGAATGACAAGGAAGCGGTGAACGCCCGCCGCAAAGCCGTGGCCTTACGCTACGACGGGGAACAGGATTCGGCGCCACGCGTGATCGCGAAAGGGGCGGGAGTGGTGGCGGATCGGATTCTCGCTCTGGCCGCCGAACACGGCGTGCACGTTCACAACGACCCGGACCTCGTCGCGGTGCTGTCGCGGCTTGATCTGGACACCCTCATCCCGGGCGATCTCTATCAGGCGGTGGCCGAGGTATTGGCGTTCGTGTACCGCCTCAACC
>JAACEL010000422.1 GCA_011682535.1 Nitrospiraceae bacterium
CGGGGGCGAAGTGCACCAATTGCCACAAGCATAAGAATGGATTCGCGGGCATGGGCGGCGGGGCTCACAACACGCATATCAGCGCGCTCTACGGCCCCCGGTTGGCGTGCAACGCCTGCCACGGCACGAACACGCCCCCCACGCTAGCGGACGGGCAGAACCTGGCCAACACGGCCATTTGCGTCAACTGCCACTCCGCGGAAGCCGTCGGCACGGCCAAGTTCTACTGGAACACCATCGGCTCGTCGGCGGGCCAGGCCGGAAGCTGGCGCGACCTCGAAGGCGACGCCAGCTTCTGCGGCAGTTGCCACGACGCGACACCCGGCAATACCCGGATCGACGGCGCGGGCGACGCCGCGGGGAATGTACTCGGCGACGAAGCCAGCTACGGATTCTACGTCACCGGTCACGGCAAGGAAGCAGGGGACTATCCCGCCTTGTCGTGGCAAGACTCCACCGCCACGGGCAACCCGGCCGCAGGCCAGCAATGCGGCTCCTGCCACGATCTCGTCTCGCAGCACTTCGACAATTCAGCCCGGCGGCTTGCAGCCGGGTTCGAGAACGATGCGGTGAATACGAACTGCCAGCAGTGCCACGACCCGGGCACCTCGGCCACGGGCGGCGTGACCTACTACACCACCCATGAGGCCTACGAAAACTCCGCCCACGGCGCCCTCAAATGCACGGACTGTCACGAAGTCCACGGCGCGGCCGGCGCCCACGCCGGCATGAGCAAGGCTGGCAAAGAAGCCCTCTGCTACGAGTGCCACACCGAGGGCATGGTCCAGAACGACGCCATCGCCAACCATCGGCCCGGCGGCTACGTCTCCGCCGACGACATCCAGGAAGCCTTCGGAAAATCGGAGAAGCACGATCTCGGTACAGTTTTCAACCTCGGCGGCAAGCAGTTCAGCCTCGAGTGCGTGTCGTGCCACAACATACACATCATTACCGGCAAGTACTGGGACGCCGAGGAACACATGAGCCCGGTCACCCGCTTCCCCGGAAACGACGACACTCGGGTCACCGAGGTATGGGGAGACGAACCGGGAGAGAAGATGGACGACTTCGCCGCCCTCGGCACGGGCAGTGGCGGATGGTACTACAGTATCGCCCGCGGCGGAAGCATCGTCAACGACCAGCCGGCCGTCTATCAGCCCCCGAAAGCCGGAAACGGATCCAACTTCGAGTTTGGGGGCGATGTGCTTCCCGACTATGACACCTTCTGCCTCGACTGCCACAGCTCCCGCATGAGTGACGCCAACCCGCCGGTGAACTGGGGCCAAGGCATTGCGTGTACCGACAACTCAGTCGACCCGCCCAACCAGCGCATCGAATGCGGCGCACAGCACGGCTTGCAGCCGGCGGGCCTGCCCTGGTACGTCAGCGATTCGGGCACGGCCGGATTCTGGGGAAGCAGCGGCAATCCGGACGTACTGTTCCAGATGAACTTCGTGACGCGGGGGCGCGGCGCGGGCCACTTCATGCGCTGGCCCTACGATTCGGCCGACCGGAACGCCGGTGTCAATTTTGTCATGGCCTGCACCGACTGCCACGAAGCCCACGGCTCCAACCGCGGATCCATGATCCGCGAACGCTTCAATGTGAATGGCAATGGCGATTGCGGTACCGGAGGCGACAGCAGCCCCAACGGCGAAAATTGCAGCGATGGCGGCAACTGGAACAACTTCTGCAACGCGTGCCACTACTACTACGGCGGCCAACACGCCGGCATGAGTTGCGGAAACGCCAGTTGCCACGAAGTCAATTCGCTGCACCGAATCATCCACACGGTCGACAGCGGCTCCGCCACACATCTTCGGATCACCTCGGCCGGCTACGAGGACGACTACGTGGCCCCCGACTTCACGCCCGAGATCGTAGCGGTCGAAGGCAACATCGGCAGTGACGAACTCGCCGTCACTTTCCGCAAGGGCGTCTACACCAACGACGACCTCACCGGCGCCATCAATCCCGGCGATTTCTGGTTCTTCGATGTGGGCGGGGACAATCCCAAGAGCATCGACAGCATCGACCACACGGCCGGCGCGGCCACCGCCACCTTCACCCTCAGCGCGCCCCTCATCGAAGCCGACTTGACCCAGGACATCCTCGCCGCGACGGGCCAGTCCATCTGGTGCTGGTACGAGGGCGGCTACAACAACTACGCCACCGGGATTATCCAGGCCCAGACCGTCTCCGCTGGACCGTGGCCCGCCCGGATCGCCCCGGCCATCTACCTAACGATGGCCGAGGGGGCCGTGGACTACGACGGCCTGCTCGTGACGTTCGCCGCGGGCGTCTATGCGAATGCCGACGCCACCGGCGCCCTCGAGCCGGCCGACTTCGTGCTGGTCGACACCGACGACGCCAGATACATTGAGAGCGTGGATCACGTCCCTGGCGAGGCCACCGCCCGCTTGACCCTAAGCGCCGATCTGGATGACGTGGACGACATCGATGTCGACACCATAGCCGCTGCTTCAATCAGTTCAATCTACGGCGCCGAAGGAGATCCCATTGGGACCTCGGCCGTGACCATAGCCGGAACCGATTGCCCCGTGGCCGGGACCCGCTTCGATTTCGATGAGCCCGCGGGCAGCGCCTTAGCCTCGGACGAATCGGGCCTCTTGGCCGCCACGGTGGGCAATCCGGCGGTGGCTTTGCAGGGCGACGGCTTCTTCCATGGCGACGGCATCACCGACAGCACCTACCTCTACCACGAAAACGACTTGGCCTGCCTCGATGAAGGCAATACGCTCACCTACGAGATGCGGTTCAAGCCGGCTGTCGTGGATCTGGATAGCGAAGAACTCAATCCCGGCAATACGCTGGACAGAACCGTACAAACCTTGTTTGAAAGAAAATTCTCGTACAACGTGAAGATCTCTAGAGCCGACTTCTGGCGGGACGGCAATCCCCCTCCCGGCAACGCGTTCATCTACACCTGGTACCATCCGAACAACCAACCGGAAGGGGGCAGGGCCTGGCATCAGGCCTTCGCCGATGGCGCGGGACGCTACTACATCCAGGCCAACCACTGGTACAAGATGAGGCTCGTGCACAACGCCAATCGGGTGGGCGGCATACCGGTGGACTTCTTCCTCGACGACGAGGGCACGGACGGGCTCGGTGCGGGCGAGGCGTGGGCAGGCTACATCAACTGCACGAGACCGCCCGGCGAGATCGACACCTATCGTTCGACGGAAGGAAACGAGATAGAGCCCGTCTCAGGGAAGATATCGTACCCGTTCAGCATCGGCGCCCTTTCCAAGAACAAGAACAACGCACTAAACGGGCTCGTCGACTGGATCGAGTACAAGCCCGCCGCAGACTACTCGGGTCTCGATTCACCAGCCCCCACCCAAGCCGTGGCAAGCGATGGACAAGTGCGGATCGAGTGGGGCGCTGTCGACGGGGCTACGTCTTACAACATCTACTGGGACATTTCATCCGGTGTCGCCGTCAGCACCGGAACGCCGATCACCGGCGTGACTTCTCCGTACACGCACGGCGGCCTCGCAAACGGGACGACCTACTACTACATCGTAACCGCCATGAAGGACGTGGACGGTGTGCCCGGCGACGAGGAACTCGCGTCGAGCGAGGTGAAGGCGATGCCCGTGAATGCCGCCCCCGCCTCTCCACCCTCCAACGTCGTAGCAGAGGGCTTCAAGAAGATTGTCCAGCTCACCTGGACCGGCGCTCCCCTTGCCACCTCGTACAACATCTACTGGAGCGCTTCGCCCGGCGTCACTACCGCCACCGGATCCAAAATAACCGGCGCCACCTCCCCGTACGTCCATGTCTGGCGCGCGAACGCAACCGCCTACTACTATATCATCACGTCGGTAAACGCGCTTGGCGAGCATCCGGCCGCTTCCGGCGAAGTCAGCGCTACGGCAAACCCGCACCCCACGGCCACGGTCGTGGCGGGCGACCAGCAGGTGGAACTGAGCTGGGGCGACGTGAATGGCGCCACATCCTACAACATCTACTGGAAAACGGATCCGGAAGTTACCCGCGCTACGGCCAACCAGCTTGTGGGTGTGACTTCGCCGTACGTACATAGTGGTCTTACGAACGGAACGACGTACTACTACATGATGTCGGCCGTACATCCCACGGGAGATACCTTCGGTCCATATACGGTAAGTGCGACGCCCACAAACTAGAGCAGTTTAGGGATGAGATGCGGTGCATATTTTCTCGCGAGGACAAGGAGAGCGCGGCTCTCCGCTGCCACAGCAAGAAAGCGGCCCGCATATCATTCCTAAACTGTTCTAGTCGAAGAATGGGAGGCCCCCCGCAAACTGGTCCATGTGAGAATGAGAGTCTCACGACGGCCATGAGGGCTGACTCATCCCCAGTTTGGCGTCCGCTTCCCAGGGAACCGTATCCGCGCTGAACCCTCCCACCAACCTCGTTCCCAAGTTGCACTTGGATTACCCCGCCAAAAGTCAGGGCGGTTTCCGGATGTGGACTGCGGTAGCTTGCTACCGCTTTTCCG
>JAACEL010000084.1 GCA_011682535.1 Nitrospiraceae bacterium
AACTTGGGCACAACGTGTCATTTCGAGCGAAGGGAGAAATCTCTTGCCACGGAAAATACCGGCACTTCGTATACATACTGACCCCGTGGAAAGATTTAGCGAGGGGTGTGGGGAGATCTCTCCCTGCGGTCGAGATGACAAGTGGGCGGTCGAGATGACAAGTGACATGATTCTCCCGCCAGAAGTCTGCGCTGAGGATCCTGAAGGATTTTTTTGGAGTGCGCAAGCTTGCTTGCGCTTTGCTAAGGAAGCTTGCTTCCGGTCTCTGAAGGTATGCTGTGGCATTGTGTTACAGACGTTGATGCCGCAGAGCAAGCTCTCCTCCGAAAAGGCGGCAGCAAGCTGCCGCACTCCACATCCTGCCGTCCATTCGGTTCTTGTCGGTGACGTCAAAGAAACGTTAGCATTCAAATGATTGACGTGATGAAATATCAGATGGACTAGATTTCAAGAATCATGTCCATCCTCTTATCCTGTCGAGAAAAGAACATAGGTGTTGCACAGTTTCTTGTGAGGAGCCAGAAAACTGAAGTGCGCTCTTTCCGGATGAACCTGAAATGGGGGACGTTTACCTGTTTGCTCAAGTCAATCTATTGGTAGACGTCCCCTATTTTGAGGCCGATTCCGTGCGTGTCTCTGAGATACGAAGCACAATCGCTTCTCTTTGCTTCTTTCTCTTCTCGTGAAGAGAAAGAAGACTAAGTATTCATCTCCTTGATTTTCGCAAGGATGTGGTCGGGCGAAATGCCCTGGTACGGGATATGCTCACCGAGGCCGCCCTCGCCGGGCTTCGTCACGCCCAGGTGGTCGTACTTCGGCGCGAAGCCCGCGCTCAGCAGACTCGAACCATAGCGCACACCGAGCCCCGTGGCCCGGTTCTGGCCCTCAACGACCAGTGCGAACGGGCTCGCGCCCACCTTCGCCAGCGTCTCGCAGTCGCACGCGTTCAGCGTCGGCTTGTTGATCAGACCCACGTCGATGCCCTCGGCACGAGCGCGTTCCACCGCGTCCAGCGACCGGTATAGCAGTTCGCCATACGAAATGACGTAACCGGCCGAACCTTCGCGAATCGCCTCGTCCTTGCCCGGCTCGAACGTGTAGGCATCATCGTAGAAACGAGACCCGTCGGTCTTCAGGATGAAGGGCACCTTCGAACGCGTCGTGAACACGTAGCGAATGCCTTCGTCGTTCCAGATCTTCTCGACCATCGCCTTGAGCTGCGCCGCGTCGGCCGCGAAGTACAGGCGCGTCTTGTCGCCCTCGGGCAGGCCCGAGTCGGCCAGGAAAATGTTGATGCCGAAGTGGCACGTGTTGTCGGCCATGTCGTCGACGCCCGCGTGCGAGAAATGGCAGATTACGTTGGCTTCGTTCAGACGCGCCATCGTCGCTTCCGAGATGATCATCTCGAGAAAGGCCGAGAACGTACTGAAGATGCCCTGCTTGCCCTTCTCGAAACCGAAGCCCGCCGCCGCCGAGAAGTTCCCGCGTTCCTGCACGCCGCCGTTGATGCAGACCTCCGGATGCGCCACGCGGATGCCCTTCAGGCCCGTCGAGCCTTCGAGGTCGGAGTCCACTACCAACAGACTCGCGGCGCGCTCTTCATCGCTGCCCATCCGGTCCAGGATGCCGTTGACGATCGCGCCGAACTCGGTGCGATTGCTACCCAATTCGTCCGAGGAGCCCTGGTAGCTCACACTGCTCGACGCCTGCTCGATCGCGTTGAGATAGTCGACCGCTTCGGTCAGACCGCGCGCCGTCAGGTACTCGACCGCCGGCTCCTTCTTGATGACGTCGTGGCCGGCGTTGGTGCCTTCGATAACCGGAACGCCGGGCGCCATGAGGCGCTTGTTGACGACCGCCACCGGACCTTCGGTCGCGACGGCTTTCTGAATGCGCGCGTACAGCGCGTCGAGGTCTTCGCCGTCGCCCACGTCGACCGTCAGGCCGTGCCCTTCGAGCGTCTTGGCCAAGTCGTAACCCGGCAGATAGTCGGCGGGATGACCCGAGATCGTCACGTTGTTGTCATCGAGGCACAGCTTCACGTTCAGTTGCTGCGCAACCGCCAGCCGCGCCGCTTCCGCGTCCGTGCCTTCCATCTGCGAACCGTCCGAACCGAACATGAACACGATCTTGTCCGGGTTGGCCT
Organism: Nitrospiraceae bacterium; assembly: GCA_011682535.1. Taxonomy (GTDB): domain Bacteria; phylum Hydrogenedentota; class Hydrogenedentia; order Hydrogenedentales; family SLHB01; genus JAACEL01. The sequence continues at coordinate 2,147 of JAACEL010000084.1, forward strand.
TGGCGACGCCGTTCACGAACGGCCACATGTGGCCCAGGCGCCCCGACGCGAACTTGATCGGGATATGGGGATTGGGTTCGGGGTGGCCGTACAGGCCCTCGCCCGCCGCGCGATACTGCAACAGCTTCTCGAACGGCATCTCACCGTTGAACGCCAGCATGGCGTACTGGATGGCGACCCGGTGCCCGGCTTCGTCGAAGTACATCGGGTACACCTTGTCGCTGCCGCGCATGAAACAATCCGCGATCAAGACTTCCGGCACGATGCTGTACGCGCCGCCCGTGTGGCCGCCATAGCCCTTGATACCCGCGATCGCCGTGTAGAAGACGATCGTATCCCGGACCGTCTGAATGTTCGTAGCCAACTGCTCACGCTGTTCCGCGCTCAACGCCGCCTGCGCCGGGTCGATGGCCAGCGGTTTGTACGCGCTAACGTCAATCGGAAAACTCATTTCGTGGCTCCTCTTCTACTACGATTTTCGTTCGTCCAAAACATCACGATTGCGAATGGTATCGCCGGAAAAATGAGCCGAAAGTATAGCATTTTGCCGTCCGCGAGATCTTGTAAGAATGGCGCGTCGATGGCTACGCGCTAGCGCTTGCACACGTGAATATTTTGCTACCACACCTCGCCGCCGTGATCCTGCAACGTGATGCGCCCTTCGGACACGATGAGCACCACAAACACACGTCTCGTTTTCATGAGAACTCCTTCCAGTCATCAGCTTCGCGGGACCGTCAGTATGCACAAACGCCGGCGGGGCGTCCACCGTTGGGTGGTACGCCTGTCACTCGTCGATTCGTTCATTCCATTTGCGCTGGGCGTCTGCTAGAATCGGAACATGCTCTCGTCTCAACCGGGGGTGTTTTCTTTAGACCGCCGATGGCGGTGCGTTCAAAATGGACTGTGGCATAATGGCTGGCAGTGCGGCAAAAAGGGAGACGGCACATGAAACGGGTTGCATTCGTGGGGTGCGGGGGCATCATGCAGGAGCACTACAAACACCTCAGCGTCATGGACGGCGTGAAAATGGTGGGGCACTGCGACATCATCAAGGAACGTGCGGAGTCGGCGGCCGATCGCTTTGGGGGAGAGGTCTTCACCGAGTTTGAACCCATGTACGACAAGGTCAAGCCCCACGCCGTCTTCATCGCCGTGCCGCCCTACGCCCACTGCGGCATGGAAGAAGCCGCCGCCGAGCGCGGTATCCATCTGTTGATCGAAAAGCCCATCGCCATCGATCGCGACACCGCCCGCCGTATCGCCGCTGCGATTCGTAAGGCCAAGATCCTCGCCAGTGTCGGCTACTGTTTCCGCTATTACGACACCGTCGAGTTAGCCCGAAAGCTCCTCAAGGGAAAGGCCATCTCGCTCATCACCGGACGTTGGAACGGCGGCATGCCGGGCGTGTGGTGGTGGCGCAGGATGGACAAGAGCGGCGGACAGATCATCGAGCAGACCACCCACATGTTCGACCTCATGAGATACCTGTGCGGCGACGTGGCCGAAGTCTACGCCGTCGGCGCCACCGGTTGCATGACGCGCGTCGAAGACTACGACGTTCATGACAGCAGCGCCGTCACCATGCGGATGAAAAACGGCGCTACCGCCGCCATCACCTCCTCTTGCGTATGCAACAACGGCGGACAGGTCTCCCTCGACATCATCACCCCCGAGGCAACGGTCTCCATGGCGGGCGGCACCCTCACCGTCCGCGAAAATGGCAGAACCACTGAATACCACCCCAGTGTCAACATGTATGAGGAAGAAGACAAGGCCTTCATCGAAGCCGTGCAGGCGGGCAAACGCGCCCGCATCCGCTCGCTCTATTCCGACGCCCTCAAGTCGTTCCTGGTCACCTGGGCCGCCAACGAGTCCATCCGATCCGGTATGCCCATCAAGCCCTGACGCCAATTCGGTATGCCACGTTCTCGGGGCGAGGAGAGGTCGCCCCGATCAATTTCTTTACCGGCCCCGGCACGCCCGCAGGGCAAGCTCAGTCTCGCACCCATGCCAAACACGACACCCAGCTGTTCGGTGTCGGTGTGGCTGAGCGTAACTCAGGCATCATCTGGTACTTCGGGCGCGCACAATACGCCACCCGGCGTTCGGGGACCCGGCGCATGTTGCGTGTCCCTCGCAATCCCAGACCTGGCCCGATCCTTGCTCCATTTAAGGGCGGGCACGCTGTGGGCTCGCAAGACAAACCAGAATCTGAGGCGGATAATTTGTTTGATTGCAAAAGGATAGAGCATTCTGGGGCGCTGTCGGCCAATGCGGGAAACCGGGAGCGGAAGCTCAGGATCCGCCCGATCCTTGTCAAGATCGTCAAATATTTGCCAGCACACGGCTTACACACACGAAAACACTTGACGAAATCGACCGTCAGTGCTAGAATGATTAAATCGAAGAGTATCTCGTTTTCAATAGGCCAATATGCCGTAGGCCAGGTGGTTGACCATGCCGGATGCTGAAGGAAAAACGACTCGACGCGAGGCGTTGGCACGATCGAGGCGCGGTGAGCCCCCGGTTGGTGCGCCCGAGGAAAACGGTGTATTGCTGGACGATTCCCTGCCCGGCAAGAGTTCCACGAAGAAGATTGGCGCGATCCTGATCCAGGGAGGGGCCATCACCTCCGAACAATTGGCCAAAGCCTTGCGCCTACAGGAGAAAAAGGGCGGTTTCATCGGTCAGGTTCTGGTCGATCTCGACTACGTGAGCCAGGACGCCATCGTCTCGTCGTTGGTAAAGCAATGCAAGATTCCCCACCTCAGCCTGCTCGACTACGACATCAGCAGCGAGGTGCTCGAACTGCTACCCCGGGAGGTCTGCGAGGAGCACGATCTGCTGCCCATCGACAAGCTGGGCCGCATCCTCACTGTGGCCATGGTCAACCCTCTCGACGATGGCGCGTTGGAAGAGGTGCGCAGCGTCTGTCCCGAACTTCGTATCAAGCCCATCCTGTGCGACTGGCGCCACTTCAAGGCGGTGTTCGACCGTGTTTTCAACGACGGTAACGGTAAAAGACAAACGAACGACTACGACGTCAGTTCGCTTGCCCCTGCGCCCAAAGTCCTCCCAGCCAAGCCGCGGAAGAAGCCGGACGCAGAGCAGGAATCCCAGGACGCCGCCGCCGCCGCCGTGCAGGCCGCGCTCGACGCGGCCGTCACCGAAATCGCCGGACACGCGTCCGAGCCCATAGCGGCCAACGCCGCGCCGCCCGCCGCGCCCCCGGCCCCAGTCGCCCCCCCCGCTGACCAAATGGCAGAGATGATGCGCGAAGGCATGGCGGCCGCCATGCAAGAAGGCGTCGCCGCGATGCAGGAGGCCATCGCCGGGATGGTCGCCGTCATGCGCGCTGACGCTGGAAAACGCGCCGCCGGGCAAGGGCCGCAGATCGCGCCCGAAGAACTCGTCGCCCTGATGCGTGAAGGCGTCGCCGAAGCCATGCGCGATGGAATCAGCGCTCTGGGTGAAAAGCTCCAGGCCGTCGAACAACACCCCGAACCGCCCACAGATCTGGCCGCCATCATGCGAGACAGCGTGAAGACGGCCGTACAGGAAGTCATGGCCAACATACAGCCCGCAGCCGCGCCGGTGCTACCCGCCGGACCCTCGGGCGAAGACCTGGCCGAAGCGCTGAAAACGGCCATACGCGACGCCCTCGCCGGAAGCGAAGCGGCCCAAGTCGCACACCTCAACCAGCAGCAGATCGAAGCCCGCGACGCCAAGCGCAGCAAGCACGCCTCCGTCCGCTCCCTCAAGCAGAAGGTACTCGATGTGCTCGACGGCGAGAGCCGCCAACACGGCGACGAACGGCTGTTGGAGGCCATGAACACCGACGAACTCGTCGACGCCTTCACGTTTGACAGTTTCTTTGTCGGGCCGAGCAACGAATTCACCTACAAACTCTGTCAGGCGGTCGCCGCGAAACCCGGCGCCGACTACAACCCCTGTTTCCTATACGGCAACGTGGGCCTGGGCAAGACACACCTCATCAATGCCATCGGCAACGCCGCCCTTGCCCAAGACCCCGAACTCCGCATCGGATACGTCTCTTCGAGCCGGTTCGCGGCCCACCTGGGCGATGCCATACGCGACCAAGCCGTCGACATGTTCCGCGAAAACTACTGCCACTGGGATCTGCTCATCCTCGACGACATTCAATTCCTCGGTGGGCGCGTTGAAGCCCAGGAGGAGTTCTTCCATATTTTCAACGTACTGCAGCAGGAAGACCGCCAGGTTATCATCGCCGCCGACAAAGCGCCCGACCACCTCGGACTGCTCGAAGACCGCCTTGTGTCGCGGTTCGCCAGTGGCATCGTGGCCAGCCTGCGCGCCCCCGAGTGGGAAACCCGGCTCGACATACTCAAGCATCGTCTTCAAGAGCAAGGCGTGGAAATCGGCGACGACGTGCTCGGCCTGATCGCTACACGCGTCGCCAAAGACGTACGCAAGATGATCGGCGCCCTGCGCAAAGTCATCGCCTACGCCAAGCTGGTGGACGACGGGATTTCGTGCGAGATGGCGGACGACATTCTCAAGCACCTCGGAATCAACGAAGCGGCCTAGGGGTCCGGCCAGAACCCCTAGCGTTGCATTGAAACATGCGGTAGACTGTTCTTAGGGGCGCGAACGGCGCGGATCCGCGGCCTACGTAACGTAGTGGTTACCGCAACAGCCATGCATGGAGGATCGTGTAAGTGTCGACAAGAGTAGCTAAGCGGCGATTGCCCGACATGCTCCTCGATCAGGGCCTCGTCACCGAGGAACAGCTCAAGGAGTGTATCGCCCTCCAGCGCAACACCGGAAAGAGCCTCCCCCAGCTCCTTGTCGAGCGCGGCTATCTGGGCGAGGAGGACCTCGTCATTACCCTCAGCGAGCAACTCGGAATCCCCCACATCCGCGTCGCCAACTACAGCATCCCCAAAGACGTCCTCGCCGAAGTCCCCGAAGCTCTCGCGCGCCAGCACGTCATGCTCCCCATCTCCAACACCGGCGACGTCCTCACACTCGCGATGGCCAATCCCCTCAACATCATGGCCCTCGACGACCTGCGATTGCTCACCAGCTACGAGATCGAGCCCGTCGTCGCCGTCGAATCCGAACTGGTCGCCGCCATCGAGCGCAACTACGGCGGCGGCAAGGCCAGCGACCTCTACGACGAACTCGTCAGCGGATCCGTCCACGGCGGAGAACTAGACGTCGTCAAAGACGACGAGATCCTCGACGTGTCGCAACTGGAGAGCGGCGCCGAAGACGAACCCGTTAAGCGGTTAGTCAACCTCGTCTTGTACAACGCCCTCGAAGTCGGCGCCAGTGACATCCACATTGAACCCTTCGAGAAGATCGTCCGGCTGCGCTATCGCGTCGACGGTACCCTGAGCGAGTCCAAAGGGCCTCCCAAGAGCTATCAGTCCAACCTCATCGCACGCCTCAAGATCCTCAGCGGATGCCGCATCGACGAACACCGCCTGCCCCAGGACGGACGCTTCCGCATCCGATATAAGAACCGCGATATCGACTTCCGTGTCGCCTATCTGCCCTGCAAATACGGCGAGAAAGTCGTACTGCGCATACTCGACAAGGGCAGTCTCACTCTCGACATCGAGAAGCTGGGCTTCGAACCCCAGCCCACCGAGGCCTTCACCACCGCACTCCAACTGCCCCACGGCATGATCCTGATGACGGGCCCCACAGGCAGCGGCAAGACCACCACCCTCTACAGCGCCCTGCACAAGCTCAATTCCATCGACAGCAACATCGTCACCGTCGAAGACCCCATCGAGTACGAATTGTTCGGCGTCAACCAGGTGCAGGTCCACACGTCCATCGGCCTTACCTTCGCCGAAGCCCTGCGCCAGATCCTCCGCCAGGATCCCGACATCGTCATGGTCGGTGAGATCCGCGATCACGAAACCGCCGATGTCGCCGTCAAGGCCGCCCTCACCGGACACCTCGTGCTCAGCACCCTTCACACCAACGACGCTGCCGGCGTCTTCCCCCGTTTGGCCGACATGGGTATCGAGCCCTTCCTCGTGCAGTCGTCCGTCGGACTCGCGGCCGCACAGCGCCTGCTCAAGCGCGCCTGCGTACACTGCAGAGAGAGTATCCGCGTGCCTGGGGACGTGCTCGATCGCGTACAGTTCTCGCCCCTCGAGGGCGACCCCGAACCCGAGTTTGTCCGCGCAACCGGATGCAATAAATGCAACGATACCGGCTACAAAGGCCGCGTGGCCGTCATCGAGGCAATGCCCAACTACCCCGACATTCAGGAACTCGTGCTCAATCACGCGTCCGGCCAGCAGATCAAAGCCGTAGCCACGGCGTGCGGCATGCGCACCCTGCGCCAGAATGCCCTGGCCAAGGCCGCGCGCGGAATTACCACCATCGACCAAGTGCTCGAGCACACGACAGCGGACTGAAGCGGCACGGAGGAACGGCATGGAACTCAACATCAAGGAACTGCTCACCAAGACCATCCACGAAGGCGCCAGTGACCTCCATATCGTCGTCGGCGCACCCCCGATGATCCGCCTACACGGAAGCCTGGAGCCCATGCCCGGCTACGACCCGCTTACGCCGGAGGAGTCTCAGGAACTCATCTACAGCGTCATGAACGAAGAACAGGTCGCCGAGTTCGAAGCCGAGAAAGAATGCGACCTCTCCTTCGGGATCACCAACCTCAGCCGGTTCCGCCTCAACGTCTACCGCGACCGCGGATCCGTCGTAGCCGCGTTCCGCGCCATTCCATTCGAAGTCATGAGCTTTGAAGAACTCGGCCTCCCCCGCATCGTGTCCGAGTTTGCCTACCGCCCCGTCGGCCTCGTCCTTGTTTGCGGCCCCACCGGCAGCGGAAAATCCACCACACTCGCCGCCATCGTCGATCGCATCAACCGAGAGCGCGCCGTACACATCATCACCATCGAAGATCCCATCGAGTTCCTCCACCGCCACGACCGCTCCATCATCAACCAGCGCGAAGTACACGCCGACACCAAATCCTTCGGCGCCTCACTCAAGCGCGTACTGCGGCAAGACCCCGACGTCATACTCATCGGCGAAATGCGTGATACCGAGACTATCCAGGCCGCCCTTACCGTCGCGGAAACCGGCCACCTCGTCTTCGCCACATTGCACACCAACGACGCCCTCCAGACCATCAACCGCATCGTCGACGTGTTCCCCGCCAGCCAGCAGGACCAGGTCCGCACCCAGCTCTCGTTCGTGCTCGAAGGCGTCGTCGTGCAGCAACTCATCCCACGCTCCGACTCCGGCGGCCGCGTGCTCGCACTCGAGATCATGGCGCCCAACCCCGCCATCCGCGCCCTCATACGCTCCGAGAAACTCGAACAGATCCCCTCCATGATCGAGATCGGATCCGGCGACGGTATGATGACCATGAACCAATCGCTCTACCGCCTCTGCCGCCGAGGCATCATTTCCAACGAGATGGCTATGAAACGCAGTCCTAACCCCGAAGGACTCCAGCGCTTGATGGAAAAGGGAACGGCGTGACACCTCCCCAACGCCACAGGCCTCTGCTTGCCGAACGTCCTCACGCCTGGCTGTGGTTCGTCGGGACGGCCCGCATCGGCGCATACCTCGTACTCGCCTGGGGCACCTACCGTCTCGCCGCGCATGTCGAACTCGGCTACACCCTTTTGGGTTTGTACGCCACGGCCATCACCATCAGCCTGCTCTACCTCGCCTCGATCAAACGCGCCCGCCTCGTACCCGCGCTGCTCACCTGGACCCAGGTTCTCGTCGACTTCGGCGTCGTCGCGGCCGCCCTTGCCTACACCGGCGGCATCCGCAGTTCGTTTACCTTTCTGCTCGTCATCGTCATCCTCGAAGCCGGCCTTCTGCTCGGCTTGGCCCAGGGCTTCGTCTTCGCGACACTTGCCGCCCTGTTTACCGCCTTCCTCGCCGCAACACCCGCGCCCCCCGACCCCGCCTTGCCCGCCCAATGGCTCGACGTGTGGTACCGCTTCCTCATCCACGGTCTCGCCTTCTACCTCACCGCGTTCGTCAGCGGATTCTGGAACGAACGCGTTACCCGCATGGAACAGTTCCAGCGCCGCACGCTCGACAACATGAACAACGGCTTCCTCATGACCAACGCCGACGGCAAGGTCACCCTGCTCAACAACGCCGCCCAGCAGATCCTCAATGTTTCCGAGAGCGACGCCGCCGGACGCCCCGTCCAGGAAATCCTCAAACCCGCATCAGGCGGCGAATGCCCCGTCGTCACCGCCTTGCGCTCCGGACACAACTTCCTCAGCTACGAATTTCTCGCCGCTACCGCCACCGGCGAATCCAAGCTCCTGGGACTCACCACCAGCCAGGTACACGACGCCCGCGGGCGCCTCACCGACATCATCACCTCCTTCGCCGACCTCACCGAGATCTCCCGCATGCGCCTGGAACTCCAGAGCCAGGAACGCCTCGTCGCCGTCGGCGAATTGGCCGCGGGACTCGCCCACGAGATCCGCAACCCCGTCGCCGCCATCCGCGGCGCCCTCGAAGAGTTTCCCGCCAGCATGCAGACGCCCACCGTGGCCGAGAAGCTGGCCAACATTGCCATTCGAGAATCCGACCACCTCAACGAGATCGTTACCGGTTTCCTCGACTTCGCCCGCAACCCTTCTACCAAACGCGAGATCGTCGACCTGCGCGAGCTGGTCCACGAGGTCGAGGAATTGCTGCGGCGTGAGCACGGCGCAGGCGTTGCCGTTACCACAGTGCTGCCCGAAGCGCCCTGCGAAGTCACCGGCGACCGATCTCAGATCAAACAAGTCTTCGTCAACCTCGGCAAGAACGCCATCGAAGCCATGGATGACGCAGGCGCCCTCATCATCACTGTCAAATCCACGCCCAAGTTCCTCGAAATCCGCTTCGACGACGAAGGCCCCGGCATCGACCCCGACAAAATCACCCACATATTCGAACCGTTCTACACGGAGAAAGAAAAAGGTGTGGGCATGGGACTCGCTGTCTGTATGCGCATCATCACCGCGCACGACGGCGTGATCCGGGCCGCATCGCGCGAAGGAGGAGGCGCCAGCATGGCCGTCCAACTCCCCGCCGCCCAAAGAAAGGAATAGCACCATGCCCGTTCAGCCATCCATCCTCGTGGTGGACGACGAAGCCAGCATGCGCGAACTCCTCGATATCGTGCTGGGCAACAGCGGATACGACGTTACCGTCGCCGCCAACGTCGGCGAAGCCATCGAGCGCCTTATCGACGGACACTTCGACGCCGTCATCACCGACCTGCGCATGGGAACCGACCACCAGGCCGGTATGAAAATCCTCGACTGGCTCCACGAGAACAGCCCGCCCACCCCCGCCATCATGATCACCGCCTACGCCTCCGTCGAGACCGCCATCCGCGCCACCAGACTCGGCGCCGTCGACTACATCATGAAGCCTTTCAAGAACGACGAAATGCGCATCGTCGTCGAACGCGTGCTCGACAAGCGGCGCCTCATGCGCGAAAACGTTGCCCTGCGCAAAGATCAGGCCGCACGCGGCAAGATCGACAACATTATCGGCAAGAGCGCGGCCATGCAAAACGTGCTCGATATGATCCGCCGCGTCGCCACCCTCCCCAGCACCATCGCCATACACGGCGAAAGCGGCACCGGCAAAGAACTCGTCGCACGCGCCATCCACCAAGTCAGCGACCGCGCCGAGAAGCCCTTCATCGCCGTCAACTGCGGCGGCATCCCCGAAAACCTGCTCGAAAGCGAACTGTTCGGCCACAAAAAGGGCGCCTTCACCGGCGCCGTCGAAGACAAAGAAGGCCTATTCGTCGTCGCCGACGGCGGTACTCTTTTTCTCGACGAAATCGGCGAGATGTCCATGGCTCTCCAGGTCAAAATGCTCCGCGTCCTCGACAACAACCGCGTCATGCCCGTCGGCGACGTCGCCGAAGTCTCCGTCGATGTACGCATCATCTCCGCAACCAACCGCAACCTCGAGCAAATGGCCAACGAAGGCGACTTCCGATCCGACCTCTACTACCGCCTCAATGTCATCCCCATCACCGTCCCCCCCCTGCGCGACCGCAGCGACGACATCCCGCTCCTCATTTACCACTTCGTCAAAGCCCACGCCAAGAACATGGGACGCACCCCCCTCGAAGTTGCCCCCGAGGCCATGGAAGCCCTCACCAACTACGTCTGGCCCGGAAACGTCCGCGAACTCCAGAACGCCCTCGAACGCACCGTCGCCCTATGCCCCGGTGAACGCCTCGAACTCATCGATCTCCCCCCCAACATCTCCAACTTCGTCGCCGCCCCTCGAGCCAGTCTCAGCGAACTCCCCGACGGAGGCGTCGACCTCGAAGCTCTCGTCGCTGAGATCGAGAAAGACCTCATCAAACAAGCCCTTCAACAAGCCCGCTACTCCCAGAAACGCGCCGCCCAACTCCTCGGCCTCACGCCCCGCTCCCTGCGCTACCGCCTACAGAAATACGAACTCGACGCCGAATAACCGCTTTTCTTCGCTTCTCTTCTCGCGAGAGAAAGAACTTAGTCGCACGCGTACTGCGCGGTCACGGTACTGCAAAGTCCGCCGCGCGCGGCGCATTCGATGACGACCTTCATCTGCTTAGGCTTGCAGACGTTGACGAGGTCGCCCAGCATCCGGTTGACGAGATGCTCGTACCAAATGCCGACGCCGCGGTACGACATGAGGTAGTACTTGAGCGAGCGAAGCTCGATGCAGTGCCGCGCGGGGGTGTACGTGATGGTAACCCGGGCAAAATCGGGAAGCCCGCTGAATGGGCACACGGAGGTGAACTCGTCGGTGGTGGTAACGATCTCTGTGTTTTCGCCTATGGGCGCATCGGCGTACTCGTACTCGAAACACTCCAGGACGGCCGCGTCGATCGCCTCGGGGCCGCTGAACGGCAGGGTCTTGCCGTGCGCTTGAAACTGAGACTCGGCGGTGGGTTCATGGGCCATGGTAGATGCACCTCGCAGTAGCGGTTTCCTGGACGACGACAACGGTCAGGTCGTCGATGGTATCGGATAGGCGTTGCCAGATCCAGGCGCACAGGCGTTCGCTGGTGGCTTCGCTGAGGCCGGGGATGTCGTCGAGCGAGGTGTGGTCGAGCGCGTCATAGATGCCTCGAAGCGCTGGCCGCAGGCGTTCGAGATTGTGGGCGCCCACCTCGACACGGTAGGTGTGTCCGTGCGGGTTCCGGCAGGGGTGTCCGTCGGGCAGATGGGGCAGGCTCTGCGCGGCGTGGAACGTGAACCGCAGCCGTGGCGGAAGACCGCGCAGCGGGTCGCCCGGCAGCGGCGCGGGATGGAAGCTGACGTCCCCGGCGGCGGAGACGCGCACGTCTTTGAGATTGTCGAGGGCGGGCGCGAGTTGGGCACGAATCCAGCGGGCCAGCCCGGACAGCGACGGGTCGGCCAGTCCGGCGATCTCGTTGACCACACCGTGGTCCAACTGGCGCTCAATGGGCTCAAAGGCGCGTTTGATGTCGCCAAAGTCGATCAGCCAACCCAGTTCGGGATCGACTTCACCCTCGATGATCACCTCAATCGTGA
>JAACEL010000423.1 GCA_011682535.1 Nitrospiraceae bacterium
CGCTATTTTGAGGTTCTTGCGATTGAGAAGCGCTCGAAGATGGCGTGAAGATGAGATGCGAAAACGGTGGAGTTATTCTTGCACGAGCCCTTAGGCCACTTTGTGCGGCCGTCCATGCTGCGTTACCGGCGCTCGTTCGCGAGTGGCGGCTACTGGATCTGGAGTTGGTCGAGGATCTCGGGGTCTTCCTCGTCCCACGCGAGGACGGTATGGCAGACATCGCAGTCTCCACCGATCGCTTCCCCCTCCGCAGTAACGAGTTCATCGTTGTGGCAACGGAAACAGCCCGTGCTCGTCTCGTGGCCAAGGTTGTTGCCGTACGTGCCCCACGTCACACCCATCTTGGGGAACACGTTCCGGTCGTATAGGGCTTTTAGGACCGACGCCGCGGATTCGACGGTCTCTCGGCCGGATGCGTACAGGTCGGGATAGTTCTCCTCGTAGTATGCGCGTACCCGCTCGAGGATCTGGTCGCTGTCGCGCTGGGCTTCGGCCGTTTCCGTGAGCACTTCAACGCCCAGCTTTTTGATATACGGGAGCGCCGTGTCAATTCTTTTGGATGCCAGTGCTCCGTCCACGGCTTGCATCGGTGTCTGGAAGATATGGGTGGGCCGGTTGTGGCAGTCAATGCAGTCCATCACACGCTCTTCCCCATCGTGGCCGTCGGTTGACGCCTTGGTGTTTGTGAACTCCAGCACGCTTCCGTCGGCCTTCTCCACGCGCACATGGGCGATCTCCTGGCGCTGCTCGTCGGCCGCTATGTACGTGGTCCGGATGCTGGGGTTGATATGCCAACTGTGTATGCCGCCATGGCTGGCGGACCCGCCTCCGATGTGCATCAGAAGGACGGTCTTCGTCGGCGTGTTCGCCTCGTCGTCTAGAAACTTGGTGATGACCTTGACCCGGTCGCCTGTGAACTTCTCGGGCCAGTGACACTGCTCGCAGGTATCCTGGGAAGGACGCAGGTTCCTTACCGGTGTGGGGATCGGCTTCTCATAGGTGTCGAAAGTTACGGCGAGCACCTGCCCAAGCCCAGATAGCTTAGAGCGCACGAACCACGGCGCGCCGGGGCCAATGTGACATTCGACGCAAGCGACGCGCGAATGCGGCGAAGCGGCGTACGCTGCGTACTCGGGCTCCATCACGGTATGGCAGACTTTGCCGCAGAATTGGACCGACTCCATGAACTTGACCCCCTGGTAGGAAACGGTGGAGATGATCAGGAGGTTGAGGACTGTCAAGACGATGACGATCCCGGCCATTCTGCGCGTATGGGGCGAGTTCAGGTCGATGACCGGGAAGAGGCCCGCGGCGCGGTCGCTGGGCGCCTCGGCGCCCGGCCTTGCGGTTTTATACCTTTCCCAGAGGGCGCCTGCGGGAATCGCCAAGAGACCGAACACGAAAACACCCGGCAATACCATGAAGGCCATGATGCCCATATAGGGCGAGTCGGATAGTTGCAACAATCCGATGATCACGAAGACGCCGATCAACAGGGCGCTGACCGCGCTGAGAACAGCCCCAAACAGAGCAATCCAATTGCGGGCGAACAGCGCTACGAGAGCCGCCTGCCACGGAGTCTTCTTCTCACTCATGAGAACACCTTTCTATGTGCTGCCTCCGGCGCGACGCCGGAACACCCCAGTCGCCCAGACCAAACAGCGACAGATCTTACCCTAGTGTAGTGTTTCATTCTGTTGGCATCTTAGGAGCCTGGCGATCCGCGCTAGCTCCCTCCAGACGATCCGCTGTTTCGGAAACCGTATACCTGCGATGCGCCCTGCTACGGGGTACCCTGACGTCCGGACTCCGCCATGTGCAGGTGGTCTTCCCAGAACCAGACGCACGCGCCCAGGAGCAGGAAGGCCGCCTCGGCGATGTAAAAAGCTATCAATACCCGGAATACACCACTGGTGAACCCATAGCTGTGAAGCCCGACGCCGAGCAGATTCACGCCAAACCAAGAAAAGGCCACGATGACACCGCCGAATATAGCGGCGAGGCTGACCCCGAGGTCTCGCAGGTAACCGCCCAGCCGGGCATGCAGCACTGCCAATTGCCACAGCACGATCATCAAGGCGCCGTTCTCTTTCGGATCCCACCCCCAGAAACGTCCCCAACTCTCGTTGGCCCAGATCCCGCCGAGCACGGTTCCTAAAATGGAGAACAAGAGCGAGAAGCACAGGACGCCGTAGATGGTCCGCGTCAATTGGCGATAGAAACGCGAGTCGTCCCGTTTCACGCGGAAGGCCTTACCGAGGATATACACGTGGGCCAACGCGGCCGCGAGCAGGCCCGCGCCATACCCGATCGTGATGGTGGTCACGTGCGTGGCGAGCCAGAAGTTGGTGTCCAGAACCGCCACCATGCTTGGCATCGTGTCCACGCCTTCGCGAATCTCGTACTTGTTGGCGATGAATAGGCCCAGTACTCCCAGCAGTGAGGCAATGGTCAAGGCGACTTTCTGACGATTGACGATTTCCAGAAAAATGGCGATGACCGCGATGACGGCCGTCGTAAAGAGGATCGTCTCGTAGAGCGTGGTAACCGGTGGGCGTCCGCGAATGACACAGCGCACCGTGATGCCGCAGACGAGCAATGCCGTGGGAACGATGACGGACACGATGCTGGCCTTACTCATGATACGGTTGCCGGGCTTGAGCCAGGAGAGGGCAATCAGCACGAAGCTGAACACGTAGAGGATGAGACTGTAGTAGAAGATTTTGGCCCGATAGAATGCCACCTCAAGTTCGATCTGGCCGTATTCGCCCCGCGCCTTGGCCAGGTCCGTTGACTCGGCATGCAAGGAGGCCAGTGTTTCCCGGAACCTTTCGGGATCGTCGCTGGACTCCACCATCTTCTCGAGCAGCGCGAGGATACGAAATTGGCTCGTCATGGACTGCTCAGTGCCGGCGAACGCTCGCTCGGCAAGATCCTTGGGCGTGAACCATTGCGCTTCGGTAGACGCGCCGGAGAGAGGAATCAGGCGCATGGCCGTCGCGGAGCCGATGAGGTCGTCGATCCGGCGGAGCATGTCCAGCACCGCCTCCAAGTCCGCCGCCGCTTGCTTGTCACTGGGATCCCCGGCGTCGTCCTTCAAGGTGCTAACGACCTCGATCAAGGCCGTGCCGTTAGCCAGGAGGTCGCTCAAGCGTGGGTTCGGTTGGTCCGGAAACAGCTTTGCCAACGGCTCGATTTCCGACACCGAGAAAGGATGACGAGCAAATTCCAGGAAACCTAAGAGGCTTTCGAAGTCGAGAAGGTTGTGGGCGAGATTCACGAGTTGCGTTTGGACGGGCATCCGCTGCTGAGCGGGTATGGCGTCATATTCACGCGCCAGAGTCAGCAGCTTGGTGCGGGCCGGGTGCAGCGATTCGTACGAGTATCGGTCCCGCTTCTTCACAAATGGTAGCCCCAGCGCCACCATCACCTCCGAGTTGTCCACACGAAAGGTCTTGTACTGCATGGCGGCTTCGGGGACAAACAAGACGTCCAAGAGCCACTCGGCCGAGCTCAGTTTCTCGCCCGCCAGGTTCTTGCAACTGCGTTTGCCATTGATCTTGAACAGGTGGACGCTGGCAAACGTGTTGATGGGCTTGATCCGCCCGCTATCCTGAATGGGAAGCGTGGCAAATAGGTGCGTTGTTTCCGCGTCCCATTTCGGTGAGTCGCCCGGTGCGGCGTCGGCCGTTGCAGCAAAGAGCACGGCGGCGATGACTGCGCAGACGGTCCGCGCCGCGGACGCCGTCTCGCCACTCACCCGGCGCAAGTACCGCAAAAGCTTCTGGGCGAAATGAATCGTCATCCCGAGCGTGACGATAAGGCAGGCATAAAGGGGGAATTGCTCGGCAGGATTCCGAACGACCGCGAACGTCGAGAACAGACGATCGTCGGGGCCCGCGTTGGCTGGCCCCCACGACGACTGGTAGAACGTGTAAACGGGATCCCAAAATCGGCCGTCGATTGAAATCCGCAGGGGTTCGTTCATCGAGATCCGCGATTGCTGGCGTACGCCATCTTGAAGTTTCGTGACGTCACTCGCAAACGTCTTCGGCATGTTCGTGCCGGGGTACAATTCTCTGGTGAATTTGTCCAGCGTGATCGTGAACGGCAATTGCCAGCGTCGCGTGCGCAGGGCCACCGCCCATTGTTTCCCGTCGGAAGAGACGGTAAACGGCGCGCGCGATCGCCCCCAGACGATGCCTTCCTGCCGCTGGTCCGTTCCGTGTTCCTCAGCAACCACGTAGGCGCCCGGACTGTTGCGTTCGTATTCACGTTCGGGTGGAAGTGTGCGAAGCGAGAAACCGTCGATGATCTTCGTGTCCGCCGACGCCCCCTGCCCCGCTGACTGCGGAATCGTGTTCTTCGCGTAGCCCGTCAAAGTCAGGTCGAAAGGCACTCCCGCGAAGTGAAACTTTCGGGATCGGCCGCCGTTCAGATCCGCGAAACTCGCCTCCGGAATAACGTACTCCGTTACGGTCCCGGAAACGCCTGTCTCGGCAAC
>JAACEL010000085.1 GCA_011682535.1 Nitrospiraceae bacterium
CGTCCTTTCCGCTGCCCGAGTGGCCGTAGACCTTGCCGTTCATGTCGCGATATACCGAGCCGCTGCCCTTGACCCGCTTGTCTTCGGGTACGATGGCGGTGGCGTTTCCGGTGGCGGGGTCGAACGCGATGATCTGACTGGCCGTGTTGCCGATGCCGAAGTAGATCCAGCCTGCGTCGTCCGCGGCCACATAGCGCTGATACTGCCGCCAGTTCTGGTCGTACACAGGCCCGTAGTCCTTGAATTCACGCGTCGCCGGGTCGAATGAAACCACCCCGCTGTTGGGGTAGGTGACGGACCAGATGACTCCGTTGTCGTCCTCCGTCATCCCCATGGCCATCTGTGGCGCGGTCTTCTCATGGAAGGTGAACGCACGTTTCACGGGGTCGAATTCGCAGAAGTAACTGTTGAAATGCGTATAGAACTTATTCTTCGTTGACAGGATGGAGGCATACGGGCAGTCGCCTCCCGGCGGGAACGGCATCTCGAATTCCTCGCTGGCGCCCGTCTCCGCGTCGATCATCAGCAGCGCATATCCGCCCCGGTGGTCGAACAGCCAGACCAACACCACATTTCGCCCTTCACCGTCGACAGTGGCTACGGTGCCGCGGTGGTTGCTGACCGGCGTGGCCACGCCGTGGTGCAGGAATCCATTGCCCAGGTTCTCCGTCGCACCCATCGCGGGCCGCGCCGCAAGTCCCGCCAGAACCACAACAGCACACATCATGAGTTTCGAGAACGCCAAGTCCATGCTTTTCCCCTCCCTGAATGTCGCAGATACCACGCCATTCCCAGCGGGGCGCGGCTGTTTGAGCCCCCATATCTTTGCACGGCCAGGCCTCCGCTCGCAAGCCGTGGAGATTTTTGGGTTTTAATCGGACGGAGGTTTCTTGTACCATATGTTAACATTCTCATTGGACGTGGCCGACACGCTGCGTGTCAACAAACGCGAGGAAGAACGACGGGAGGAATACCACATGAAGAAGTCGACAGTGTTACAGGGTGTCGTGGGTGTCGTGATTGCCATGATGGCGGTTGGTTGCGCCACGTGTGGCGGCGGAGCGAGCGACGAAGAGCAGATCCAGGCGTTGCTGGCCAAGTGGGAACAGGCCTGTGTCGCCGCAGACATGGACCAGCTCATGGCCACGATTTCCGACGATTTCGCCCACAAGGGTTACGAGTATGAAGCCGCCGACAAGGAAGAGCTGGCGGCCTTCATCGAGTACAGCATCGACGAAGGCTACCTCGACGGCGTCGAGATCTCCTTCGAAGACGCTGATGTCGAGATCGACGGCGACACCGCCACTATCTACCCGATTGACTTCCTCAACGACGTCGGCGCGGCCACGGTCGAATTGGTCGCCAAGAAGGAAAAGGGCGGCTGGATCTTCGTCGACATGATCATCGAAGGCATCTAGGCCCAAAGATTATTGAAGACGGCCTTGCACTTCAGGGCCGACACCGCGCCCCCGAAGGGAAACCTGCCGGGGGCGCGGCTCAGTTCGCAACATAAGTGGAAGTCTCGTCTAACGACTGAGCTTAAAGA
Source organism: Nitrospiraceae bacterium (assembly GCA_011682535.1). Taxonomy (GTDB): domain Bacteria; phylum Hydrogenedentota; class Hydrogenedentia; order Hydrogenedentales; family SLHB01; genus JAACEL01. The sequence continues at coordinate 1,547 of JAACEL010000085.1, forward strand.
CTGCCTGGCAAAGATCGAGTGTTCTCTAGAACCCGTCGAACGGCCGATCGTAGCGCCCAAAAGTCCGAGCGCTGTCCTGGGTCATCGGGAAACGTTCGCCGGGATAGCGGACAAACGTCACATGGCCATCCAGGTAGAGAACATTGCCGCCACCGGGGACGTGTGCGAAATCCTCAACCTGAGTGGTGAGATGATCCCACATGACCGGTATGGCGCTCTGTCCCGCCGAAGACGCGGCGGGGTTGTTGATGTCGCTCACGAGAAAGCGTTCGATTCCCTCGCGCAGGCGGTACAACGTGTTTCCGCCGCCCGCCTGTGTTCCAGCGTAGGATGCGCTGACCACGAAGTCCTGGTCACTGGCCTGCCCGTTCGAGGCGACGTTGGCCATGCTCAGTTCACCCCAAGGTGTGTTGAGGAAGGCGTCTTCCTCGTGTCGGCCGCCTGGCCCGGCTCCGGCCACACCCAACAGAGCGAAGCCGAGAATGTTCTCGTCGTCCAGGATCATCCATCCCGTGTAATCATAAGGTTCCTTGGTGATCTCACAGGGCTCGACGATCCCATTGCTATTGCCCTTGACTTCATCATAGCGTTCGAGGGCACTGGCCTGGGGCGCCCAGGATGGGCAATGCAGGATCTCGACATCGGTCAGATATTCGGGCATTATGGCGCGTCCGTTGAGCTGCATTGTACCGCTGAGCGAGCCGTCACAGGTGAAGACTGTGCGGGAAGGAAGACGCTCGCCTCGGGATTCGCCACTGTACATCTTGAACATCAAGCCAAGCTGTTTGAGGTTGTTCTGGCACGACGTCCTCCGCGCCGATTCCCGAGCGCGCGCCAGTGCAGGGAGGAGGATGGCGGCTAGGATGCCGATGATGGCAATGACCACGAGCAGTTCGATCAGGGTAAATCCTTGCTTCTGAAAAGATTGAAACACTTTCATTTGCTGTTCTCCTTAAGTTGTTGCCGGGTGCAGAGACCCACAAAAAAAGAGAGCACGCCCCGGGAAAACTGCACCGTTTTCCCGTCGGGGCGCGCCCTCACTTTCCGAAATCGTTGTCCGGACCGTAGAACACGCTACAATTGGAGCATCAAGCTTGCTCCGCCAAAACCCTCATTAGCTTATATCGCAGTTCAGCCAATTGCCTGGACTTGAACGTTCGCCGTGTCTCGTCGAGCACCTGTACCGTTTCCAGCAAGGTGGCGTGCAACAGTCGTCGGCATGGACAAAGGACGTTCACGCAAACCTCCAGTGTGATATCCCCTTTGTCCTGGCTCACCGCGGCATCCAGCAGCTTCAGATGCCTCTCCGTCGCCTGTTGCAGTTCCGCGGCGCTCTCGGCGATAGTTTGCTCAAGCCTCATTAACTTCCTCTTCACGGCTTCCCGGAAGGCGGAGGCAACCCGCGCACGACGTGGCGTCACGCTCGCTCTCGCACCGAAAGCCCAGGCTTTCGTCCCACACCGCCCCGAAGTAAGGACACCGTTCCATGAACTCCACAAAGCCCACGAAACGCTCCATCACATCATCAGGGACAACATGTTCCATCTTGCACGCCGTCGCATCCGCGGCCTCAGGTGGTACCGACAGTACCTTCACAAGAAATTCACGCAGCGCCTCGTGGTTCCGCGTAACGTCCTTAGCCACCTTTCTGCCAGCGCCTGTCAGCGCGATCACGCCGTAAGGCTCGTAGTTAATCAGACCGCGAAAGGCCAAGGCGCGCAGAGCCCCGGTTACCGATGCTGTACTTACGCCCAGCTTAGCGGCGATGTCTTTCGATCGGACAGCGTCCCTGTCCTGGATGACCAGGTGGATGGCTTCCAGGTAGTCCTCAAGACTTGCGCTGAGTTCCGACGACATCATGAACGACCTCGATTCTTATGAGAAATTTAGTCATGCCTAGAATTGTAAGGCATACCTAACAATAAAGTCAAGCCTATTCCTCAAGTGGCTTGGGTCTGAGAATCAATCTCATTGGGCTATCCCCGTTGCCTCAAGTGAAAATCTATCCGAAATGGTATCTTGTGCATCGGGGTGCCGGTTGCTACAATGCCTACCCGGCGTGTCTCGAACCGATACGTACACGCCGTGTGTTTTCTGCTTTCCTGGAATTCATCTCCGAGCCAGTCCATTTCCCTCGTTCGCGCGGGAGTCGTGTACGGAGCGCACCATGCCCTCCCGCAAGAGGGCCAACAAGAGGAACTGATGAGAGGCTCCATGTCAGGCGCCATCAGGACGTTGACGGCATTGGCCCTGCTGTGCGCCACGAGCGCGCTCGCAGCCGACTGGCCGATGTGGCGCTATGATGCCGGACGCACCGCGGCTTCCCCCGGGCAATTGCCCGGCGAACTGCGCCTGGCCTGGGTGCGCCAGTTCACCCAGCGCGAACCCGTGTGGGACGATCCCCTCAACCGCGACCTGATGCGGTTCGACAACACCTTTGAACCGGTGGTCCTCGGTCAGACCCTCTTCCTGGGCTTCAACGACGCCGACAAGCTCCTCGCTCTCGACACCCGCACCGGTGAAGAGAAGTGGACGTACTACGTCGACGGTCCCGTACGCCTGCCCCCGGTGGCATGGGATGGCAAGGTCTTCTTCAGTAGCGACGACGGCTGCCTCTACGCCCTCGATGCCGGCACCGGCGCCCTGCTGTGGCGGTTCCAGGGCGCTCCCACCGGCCGCAAGGTGATCGGCAACAAACGTCTCATCTCCACCTGGCCCGCACGTGGCGGCCCTGTCGTCGTTGACGGTATCGTCTATTTCGCGGCCAGCATCTGGCCCTTCATGGGCACCTTCATCTACGCTCTCGATGCCGCCACCGGCGAGGTCGTCTGGCTGAACGATGGCAACGGCCTTCAGTGGATGACTCAGCCCCACGGTGCGCCCTCCTTTGCGGGCGTCGCGCCCCAAGGCATTTTCGTGGCCGTCGGCGACAAGCTGCTCGTGCCCGGCGGCCGGTCCGTCCCCGCTTGTTTCGACCGCACCAGCGGCCGCTTTCTCCACTACGAACATGCCTCCAACAACAAGACCGGCGGCGCCTTCGTCTGCGCCATCGGCGACGTATTCTTCAACCACCACCGCGAAGCCATGACGAACCTCTACGATGTGGAGAGTGGAAAGTCCCTGGCGCGCGGCATCGGGCGATATCCTGTTCTGACCGCCGACACATACTACACCTCCGGCTCAGCCGTCACCGCCATTGACGCTGCTGCGCTACGCGCCAAGCCTGGTGACCGCAACGCGTGGGTGCAATGGACGTTTCCAGTGGATGCCTCAGCCGATCTCATCAAGGCCGGTGACCGTCTCTACGCCGCCGGTGGCGGCGTCGTGACCGCGCTTGCCCTGGGAAAAGCCGGCGCCCAACCCGAGGTCGCCTGGCACAAGACCGTACGCGGCCAAGTCGAACGCCTGATCGCCGCCGACGGCAGGCTGTTCGCCGTCACGCTTGACGGCGCCGTCATGGCTTTTTCCGAAGACGCGGACGCCCCCCGCTACCTGGCCGCACCGCCGCCCATCGCCGACGTCACCCAGGCCATGACCCGGGAAGCGCAGGCTCTACTCGACGACACCGGCGTGCGCGAAGGTTATGCCCTGTTCTACGGCCCCGGCGACGGTGAATTGCTGACCGCCCTGCTTGTCAATTCCAGCCTGCACATCGTGGCTGTCGATCCCGACCCCGCCAGCGTGGACAATCTACGCGGACGCTTCGACGAAATGGGATTGGCCGGACACCGCGTGGCCGTCTTGCCGGGCGATCCTATGTCTCTGGACCTCGCCCCCTACATGGCCTCGCTGACGATTATCCGCGACGCGGGCTCGGCTCGGCCCGACGCCGCCTTCCTCGAGCGCATCTACCACGCCATGCGTCCCTACGGCGGCGTGGCTCTCTATCAACCGAGCAAAAAGGCCGACGCCAAGACTCTGGCTTCCGTAGCGGAGCAGTCGGACCTCTACGGCCTCAAAGCCGAACTCTCGGGAAGCACGCTGAAGCTGCGGCGTGAGGGCCCGCTGGAAGGCGCCGCGTCGTGGACGCACTATCTGGGAGACATTGCGCAGACGGGCAAGTCCGACGACGACCGCGTGCGCTTGCCGCTCGGTTTGCTGTGGTTCGGCGGCAACTCCAATCTCGACGTCCTGACCCGGCACGGCCACGGCCCGCCCGAACTCGTAATCGGCGGACGCTGCTTCCTCCAAGGCATGACGTCGGTCAGCGCGCGCGACGTCTACACCGGCCGGGTGATCTGGAAGAAGGAAATGCACGATCTCGGCACCTACGACGTCTACTACGACGGAACCTACAAGGACACCCCCACCAGCACGCGTTACAACCAGGTCCACATCCCCGGCGCCAACATTCGCGGGGCCAACTACGCCGCCACGGAGGACAGTCTCTACGTCATCCAGGGCTCGAGCGCCCACGTGCTCGACACCGCGACCGGTGCGGCCAGGGCCGTCTTTCGTCTTCCCGCGATCGACCCCGACGAGCGGCGCAAGAAGTACCCGCCGTGGGGCTACATCGGGATCTACGAAGATACACTGTTCGCCGGCGCCGGTTTCGTAGCCTTCTCCGACCTATTGCCCAAGAAGAAGGCCGACTACTCCAAATGGGAGGACTACGACAAGAGCGCCAGCAAGAGGATGATTGCCATGGACCGCCATACCGGTGAAATCCGCTGGGAGATCGAGTCCATGCACGGTTTTCTCCACAATGGCGTCGCTGTGGGGAACGGCACCATGTTCGTGCTCGACAAACTCCCGCCCCATCTCGAGAAACAACTCGCGCGCCGCGGCGAGAAACCCGACGAGCCATTCCGGTTGCTGGCCATCGACGTCGAAAGCGGCAAAGTGAAATGGAGCACCGAAGACGACGTTTTCGGCTCGTTCCTTTCCTATTCCGAAGAGCATGACATCCTTATCCAATCGACGCGCGCCTCGCGTGACACCGTAGCCGGAGAGAACGGCACACGCATGATCGCCTACCGGGGGCGCAAGGGCAAAGTACTGTGGGCCGAGAGGCGCCCCTATCCCACATTCCCGCTGTTGCACGGCGAGAACTTCATCTCCGAGGCTGGCGTGTTCAGCCTGTTGACCGGTAAGCAGACGCTTGTGTCCGATCCATTGACCGGCGTTCAGCGCCCCTGGGTGTGGGAGCGCAACTATGGCTGCAACTACCCCATCGCCAGCGAACACCTCCTGACCTTCCGTTCTGGAGCCGCCGGCTTCTTCGACCTGGCATCGGATGGCGGCACGGGCAGTTTCGGGGGCTTCAAGAGCAGTTGTACCGCGAATCTCGTGGCCGCCGACGGCGTGCTCAACGCGCCCGATTACACAAGAACCTGCTCCTGCTCCTATCAGAACCAGACCTCGCTTGCCTTCGTTCACATGCCCGAACTTGAGACCTGGACCTTCAACAACTTCACGCTAGGCGAGGAACGTATCCGCCGCGTGGGCATCAATCTCGGCGCCCCGGGCGACCGCCGCGGCGACGCAGGCACGCTTTGGCTCGAATACCCGGTGGCCGGCGGACCCTCGCCCGGCGTCGGCATTGCGGTGGAACCCGAGAACCCGGAGTGGTTCCGCCATCATTCTTTACGTATGAAGGGCGGCGGATTGGATTGGGTCGGCGCGTCGGGGGCGACCGGGCTCAACGCCATTAGTATCAGTCTGGCGCCCGAGTCTGACCGCGAACACCCCTATACCGTGCGGCTCTACTTTGCCGAGTGGGGCGGTGCGAAACCGGGAGAGCGCGTTTTCGACGTGTCGCTCCAAGGCAAGCCCGTGCTATCGGGTTTCGACCCGGTGGACGAAGCGGGCGGGGGGATGCGGACCATCGTCAAAGAGTTCAAAGGCATCCCCGTCAAAAACGTGCTCCGCGTTGCCCTGAGCGCCCCGTCCGGCGCCGATGGAAACAAACCGGTGCTCTGTGGTGTTGAAGCCGTGGCGGAATAGGCAGGCGGGAAAATCGAGGCTATGTACGGCATGCTGCAAAGAGGCGCGATTGCGGGCGCCATCCTGGCCGTAGGCGCGCTGGGCGCTTCGGCTTGGGCCTGCGACGTGCCCGTCTACCGTTACGCCATGGACAACTGGGAGCCCGACCGCTACGACCTCGTCGTGTTCCACCGTGGCCCACTCACCCCCGAGCAGGAGGCGCTTGTCACCCTATGTAAGGATGCGTCGGAACCTTGGGCCGTTCCCAGGACGAACCTGAACGTTGTGCTGGCCGGCGTCGATGCTGCGTTGGACCCCGCTCTGCGGGCGGTTTGGGAAGCTGAGGATGCGCCCGAAACTCCCTGGCTGGCGCTGCGTTACCCCCACGCTCACCCTCAGCGCCCCAGCGTTTGGTCCGGTGCGCTTTCCGAGCCCAACGTGAAGCGGGTCCTGGACTCGCCCAAGCGCCGGGAGTTGGTGCGGCGTCTGTCGGAAGAGAGCGCGGCTGTCTGGGTGCAGTTGGACACCGGGGACGTCGCCAGAGATGACGCTGCACTGCAAATCCTCCAATCCCACTTGACCGGAATGGCCGATGAGACCTCCGGCGCGGCTTCGGCTTCCTTCAAACAGCGCGAGCTTCAGGCCGGCCGCTATGCTCCTCCCTCCTTTGGGACTCTCAGGTTGAGCCGTACCGACCCCGCCGAGACCGCACTCGTGGCGATGTTGCTCGGCACCGAGCCCGACCTCATGGACTACGACGAGCCCATGGTGTTTCCGGTGTTCGGCCGGGGCCGGGCCCTGTATGCGATAGTGGGGAAGGGGATCAATAAGGACAACATTCGCGAGGCCGCTCTGTTTCTGGCCACCGCGTGTAGCTGTCTCGTCAAGGCCGACAACCCCGGCACCGACCTGCTGCTCTCGGCCGACTGGACGGCCGCCGTCAGTTCGTACCCCGAAGCGCCCCAAGCGCCTCCGGCGCCCGTCGTCGATTCCGCCGTCGAGCGCAGCCTCGCCGAAGCTGCGCCGGAGCGCATTGTCCGTTACGTTGTAGTGGCGCTCGTCACCGCGTTCGCCTTCCTCGTAGGCGTCACGTGCCTGCTCGCCATCCGCCGTCCAACGCGTTGATTTGCGCATATCGGTCCGTTGCGAACCCGTCTCCCCGCTCCCACCTCACTTCTCGCGTGAGCACATCCGGCAAGGTGGTACTTGAAGCCGGAATCGCCGCTTAACTGCCACGTGGCGCGCGCGTCAAGCTCAGCCGCGCTCTAGCCCGCATCGCTCACCATTGCTCGCCGCGAGAGCGTGTAGATGCCGTCAGATCAAGACGTTCGGGCTTGAAGAGGCTGTGGCTTCACTATATGCTGTCACCATACCGTGGGGAACGGTTGGAGTAATCCTGTGACGGAAGAGGTCTCATTGATTGGCCGCCAGGTCGGCAACTACAAAGTCATCGGCGAGATCGGCCGTGGCGGCATGGGAGTCGTCTACCGGGCCCACGAAGAGTCCCTCCAGCGCGACGTCGCTCTGAAAGTCCTGCGTCTTTACTTTGCTCAAGACGCCGTTTTCGTTAAACGTTTCACCCTCGAGGGCCGTTCGGCCGCCCGGCTCAGCCACCCCAATGTCGTCCATGTGTATGCCGTCGGCGAGCACGAGGGCCATTACTACATCGCCATGGAGTACGTGAGGGGACGTACACTGAGCGACTACATCCAGATCAAAGGCCAGGTCGAGTTGAATAAGGCCCTCTATGTGACGCGCGAGGTGGCCAAGGCCCTGGCTGCGGCCCATCAGCAGCGCATGGTTCACCGGGACATCAAGCCGGATAACATCATGATCGACATGTCCGGGCACGTGAAGGTCATGGACTTTGGTCTCGCCAAGGCCATCCAGCAGAAGAAGGGGCTTACCGATCACGGCGTTGTCATCGGAACGCCTCAGTATATGTCACCCGAGCAGGTCCGGGGGGTCAAGACCGACGAACGCACCGACATTTACTCCCTTGGCGTTACCCTCTTCGAGATGCTCGCGGGACGTCCACCCTTCGTTGCCCCCTCACGTCTGTCAGCCATGTACCAGATCGTGGAGCAGCCCCTGCCCAGTCTGCGCTCATTCAACCCATCCGTTCCCCAGGCCGTCGAGGCGGTCGTGGAGAAGATGGCGGCGAAGAATCCCGGCGATCGATACGCCTCCGCGCGGGAAGCCAGTGTAGACCTGCGCATCTTGCTTCGCGGTGGCGATCCCTTGGAAACGGGGCAGGAGGGACAGCTCTTGGACGCGGCGTTCGGAGAGGATCTATCCGAGACGCATGGCTTCGAGTTGGACGACGGACTACGAGACGAACTGATCGCGATCCGGCCGTCGTCGCACCTGATTCAGGCGCCGCCGCATCGATCGACGCTCGCCCGCGTCATCTCCTCGCCGTGGGAGTTGCTCTTGGGCGTCACCAACGTCCTCCTGTTGGCTTTGTGTGTGTACCTGACACTCAAGGGATTGATACTTACCGCGGGCGAACTGGGCTCATCTGTCGCTATCCGCACAGTGCGGGAATTGCTGGATACGAGATTGCTCACCGCGCGGCTCGTGTGCGCCGCGGCTTTGATGGTCGTCTGGCCGTTCTCTTTTCTGTTGGCCCTGCGCTTCACCACCGAAGGCCATGAACGATCGAGGCCAATCGTCTTGACGGGGATTATCTTCGCACTGCTTGCCTATCTTGCCTCATGGTGCCCGCTGCCTCTAGCGTCCTACGCGCTCCTTGGGGTGCTGCTCCTATTCCTGTTGCCGGTGACTATCGCATGCCGTTACCGGCCTGGGCGCGTGGCCGTGGTCTGGCTCCTTGTCTGCCTGGCCGTGGTTGGCGCGGCCGTGGCCGCTCTGGCGGCTGTCGAAGGCGGCGAGGGCGTCAAGGCCCTGCCCAAGGTCGTGCGCTATGCACGGACGCATGACGGGGTGGAAGGAGCCGGGGAGTATGTGCTGTCCGTCATGCAAGGCGGCTCGGATCGCTCGATTGTCTGGGACTCGACCGGGATCCCGTGGCTGGACCGCAAAGCGGCGGAGGTTGTCTTCGAGGTGATCGGCAAGAGCGCTATTCGACCCGCGTTTCTGGAACTGAAGGACGATTCCGGCACCGTGTATTACCACCGCATTTCGGACGCGGAATTCCGATCCGAACACCCTATCCGGCCTAACCATCCCTACCGCCTTGTCGTGGGCGGCCCTGAAACTTCGCGGGCTGAGGTGCGCATATACAGCATCCTGAAACCACGTTTCTAACAAGCTCACCCTGACCGCCTTGTTTCTGAAGGAGAACGTCGCGCTCTTTCGCCATTTCGACCCGTCCCAGTTGGATGAACTCCTGGCCGTTTCGAAAGTCGCCACTTTCAAGAGGCATGTGTATGAGGCGCTCGGAGTCAGTGAGGCCAATGCCGCCAGCATTACGACGAGCATGACGGGTCACGTCGGCGGAATCCAGAGCCGGCGTTGAAACGTCAGGCCACACTTCCTGCGAAGGCACTGACAGTCCAGCCTGATCCCGGAACCTTGAAGTGGCAGGGGCAGGATGCCCGTGCATCATGGGCAAAATGTACGGGTCGCTTCGACATGTTGTTACCGCTCCTTCGCAGTGGAGCGGGCGGGTGCCTCGAGGGTAGCCGGAGCCCGTCTACTGGCGTTCCAACACCCGTTGTATGGCTGCGTCTAGGTCTCTGGGGGTGGCGGGTTTTGGGATTCGTTCGGCAATGCCGGCGTCCTGAGCGGCATTCTCGTCGATTTCCTCGGCGACACCACTCACGAGAATGCTGGGGATGTCTGAACGGATAGCCCGTATGCGTCTGATGAGGTCGATTCCTCCGATGGCGGGCATGGCGTTGTCGGTGACGATGATGTCGAAGTCGTACGGCGCGTTGTTGAAAGCTTTGAGGGCCGTGGCGGGGTTGACATGACTCTCGACGCTGTACCTGAGAAGCTCCAAACCCGTTCTAGCCATGTCTAGGAAGTCTTCGTCGTCATCGACGAGGAGCACGCGCCAGTTTTCCTGGGGGGGGCGGGTGTCAGTTTTTGCGTCGGCGGGTTCGGGTTCGCCGGGCTCGATGTTCGAGCATACTGGGAGGAATACGGCTATGGTGGTTCCGCGTCCGACTTCGCTGTGAACGTTGATGGCGCCCTCGTGGTCCATCACGATTCCGTGGACGATCGACAGGCCGAGGCCCGTCCCTTCTCCTGGTTTTTTGGTGGTGAAGAACGGTTCAAAGATACGCTTCCGCGTTTCCTCGTCCATGCCGTGTCCTGCGTCGCTGACCGTCAGACGCACATAGGGCCCCTCTTCGAGGTCGTCGTGCGAATCGGCCTGCTCGCACGTGATCTCGACCTCATCGAGCCGCACCTCCAGCACGCCGTCTCCGTCCATGGCGTGAAAGGCGTTCGTGCCCAGGTCGATCAGGACTTGCTGGATTTCGTCGGCATCGGCCATGACGGGTCTGCATCGGTGGCCGAGAGCCTCTCGGAATTCAACCTCGGCTGGCGCGACGTTCCTCAAGAACGCGAGCGCTTCGGCGAGTACTGGCCCAAGGCTGACAGGCTTGCGTTTGGTTTCTATCTGGCGGCTGTATCTCAGGAGTTGGTTGACCTGCCCTGCTGCCCGCCGGCCAGCATGCGAGGCTCTGGAGAGGCAGGTGCGGGCGAGGTCGTCTGCAACGCGCGTTTCGGCGATCTCGATCCATCCCAGAATGGCGGCCAGGCGATTCTTCCAGTTGTGGGCTATGCCACCGGCGAGGAGGCCGACCGCTTCCATTTTCTCGGCGTGGCGCAATTGAGCCTCTAATTCCAGCTCCTTGGAGATGTCGCGCGCGATGCCAACCATTTCTACCGGGCTTCCCTGGGCATCCTTGATGACGCCACACGACATCGCGGTCATGAACGTCGTGCCATCCTTGCGAACGTGTCCAACCTTTCCGCTGTGTCCATCCCGCTCCAGGAGCAATTGGTTGAAGGGGTTGACTTCGTGCTCCATCTGTTCTTCGGTGTGGAACAAACTGAGGTGGCATCCCACGAGTTCCTCCGTGTGATAGTCGTGCATCGCGGCCCAGGCACGGTTGGCGAATTGAATCTCCCCATCCAGGTTCACGATGGCGATCCCGTCGAAGGCCTGTTCCAGGGCTTTGCTCTGACGGTGGCGGGCCTCTTCGCCTCGGCGCCTTTCTTCAGCTTCCCGGCGAAGTCGCTCGTTGGATTCCGCCAGTTCCTTGGTGCGCTCCTGGACGCGCTGCTCAAGCTCTCCGTAGGCCTGCCGTAGCGCCTCTTCCGCTCTCTTTTGCTCGGAGATATCGCGCACGCAGCACTGAATCTCAATCAGATTGCCGCCAGTGTCGTATACCAGTCTGGCAACAGTCTCTCCCCAGATGTATTGTCCATTCTTGCGTCTCAGGCGGTGTTCTAGGCGGTAGTGGGGGAGGTGGCGTTCGGCGGCGGTATTGATAATGGCCATCACGCCTTGCGCCTCTTCGGGGTGTACGTAGTCGATCGAGAGCTTGCCAACGAGTTCTTCAGGGTCGTATCCCAGCAGACTCCGGCAGGACGTACTGGCGTACGTGATGGTGCTGTCCGGCCAATGGCGCGAGACCATGTCGCCCATATTCTCCAGCAGCAAGCGCAACTGTTCTTCGCTTTCTCTCAGCGTCTCTTCGGTTTGCCGCTGTTCTGTGACGTCACGGACAATCCCGTAGATTGCGTAGATCTTGCCAGCCGAGTCGAACACGGGTGTCTGGATCGTGTGGAACGTCCGGTCGACCTCATTGATCTTGAGGGTCCGGACGGCGTTGACGACCTCGCCACGCAACACGGGTTCATTGACGGAGGCGATGGTTGTTGCGTTGCTTTCGCCGAAGATCTCCTCGGGCGTCTTGCCAATCAGGTCCGATGTGCGGCATCCAAGTGTGCGTGCCATGGCGGGATTGACGAAGGTGTAACGCAGGTCCGCGTCTTTGATAAAGATCGAGTCCACCGTTGCTTCGGTGAGGGCGCGCACCGTTTCCTGGGACTGACGCAACTCTTGCTCGACTATCCTGAGGTCGGCGTTTGCCCCTTCAAGCTCTTGAACGCGGCGCTGCAGTTCCTCGATCTCGTCTTGAAGGTTGGTCTTGTCTGGCATGTTGCCCCCTGAGTTTCTCGCGGTAGAATATCGTAGATATCGGCCAATTTCCAGTTTGCGCCTTGGGGTGAGGAGGGCGCGGCGGGCGCCGCGGTGGTCGGTGCGGTAGAACCAGAAGGTGGACCAGTAGTCGTAGGATAGGAAGAGTTGGCCGGTGCGATTGATGGTTAGGCGGTGGTAGAAAATGCTGTATTCGGAGAAGGGGGCGATAATGAGGGGCTTGGGCTCCGACCAGGCTTCGCCCGGGCGTTTGCTCATGTAGGCGAGGGTGGCGTAGTGGCTGGCGGGGAAGTAGTCGCGGTCGTTGCGCCAGAGGCGGAAGACGGTGTGGAGGGTGTCGTCTTGGTCGCAGACAAGGCCGACGTAGGTTTGGCGTAGGCCGGGGCCGATGTCTTCTGCGGTGGTCCAGCCACCAGCGGCGTCGTTGGGTTGGAGGGAGCGGGCGTAGCGAAAGGTGCGGCCGTGGGTGCCGATGAGGATGTGCAGATAGCCTTGGCTGTCCATGGTGATGCAGGGGGTGTTGTGTACGTCGTTGGCGGGGGGGCCGTAGCCGACGAGGGCGGGGGCGCCGAGGGTGTTGGTTGCGCGGTCGTAGGTGGCGACGAAGGTGGGGACACCGGGGGCGTTTTCTTCGGGTTCGGTGGCTTCGGCCCAGGCGACGTGGACCTTGGGGCCGCGCGACACAATGCAGGAGGGGATGCCGGAGTGGGCGGAGAAGCCGATGCACTTCTTGGTGAGCAGAATGGGGTCGCCGATTGAAATAGAGCCGTCGGGTTTCTTTTCGGGGAGGAAGAGGTCAAGGTCGTTGAGACTGCGCCAGAAGATCTTGGGATCCTTGGCGGTTCGGGTGAAACGGATGAAGGGGGGCGGTCCGCCGGGGAGGTTGTGTCCGGAGAACTGCTCGATGTCGAACGCGCCGTTCCCGGGGATGGGATAGGCGGTGTAGGTGACGCCGCCGTCGCTTGAATGCAGGAGGGCGGGGGCGCCGTTTCGGTGGCCTATGGTGTAGATGCCGTTGTCGCGGTCGAAGGCGACTTTCGATAGGGCAGGGGAGAGCGGGGTCGTTGTCCAGGCCCCATCGTTATAGACGCTGATTCCCGTCTTGGAGGAGACGGCAGGGGCGTTGCGGGCATCGAAGTAGACTTCGTTGGTGAGCGGGTAGGCGGGGGTGTAGCCGAACTGTTCGTTCTCGTGTTGATAGGGTTTGAGGACGAGGGGAATGTCGATAGGTTGCGTGGCGGGTGCGATGCCCCGGCGGACTTCAAGGGTGGCGCAGGTGGTCACCTCCGGGTCGCCTGACGGCGTGGCCCGGAGGAAACACTCCCAGGTCTCCCCGCTTTCGGGAACCCGGTAATCGACTGATACAGGGGTGGATTGGTTGGGGGACAGTGTGATCTCCTGCACGGACAGCTTCGCCGGCAGGTCTTGGGGGGCTGGGAACTCGAGGCTTAGCGCAATGGTTTGCTCCGCGGGGCTGTTGTTATGGACCTCAAACGCGACGGAGCCCTTGGCGCCGGGTTCGGCATACACGGTGCGGCTGTAGGGCGTGATGAGCCAGCGGTTTTCGTGGAAGGCGAACCAGGATTCGGGGTTGGGGGTCCACAGTGACAGATTGGCGAAGCCGCCCTCGCGCTCGGCCCAGCGGGTTAAGCCGTCGGCGTTGACGACGCCTTTGAACCGGGGCAAGTGGAGGCGCCAGGGGACGGTGGCGGTGATGGATTCGAACGTGCCGGACGCCGTGCCCTCGGGAGATACCTCCAGCGTGCCGGCTTCGTTGCCATCGCCGCCATAGAGGGTGAGGGCTTTCACGTCGCTGGGCAAGGCCGATACCTCAATTGAGAACTGGCCCTGTTGCGGCAAGAAACACACATCGCCCGGCGCATCGGGCGACATCAATACAAGGGGTTCCTCGTGCCGGGCGTCGCGGTGGCCCCGTGAGGTCTCGACGAGGTAGCGGGGGCAGTTGGTGCGGAATCCCCAGGTGAAATCCTCGCCGTAACGGTCTTCGGTGACGGTAATGTTGACGGCGTAGATGCCTTTGCGGGGCACGGATGTGGTCAAGCGCAAGTGTTGTAGAGGGCCGGGACCGCTGCCCCGTTTCTGACCGTCGTCGGGGAGCCATTGCTCGTCGATGACGCGGCGTCCGGGGTCGAGGAGGATGGCGCGCAGATGGGTGCGGCGTCCTTTGATATTGAGATCTTGCTTCTCGATCTCGACCCACAACTCGCCGGGCCCGGCCAAGAGATAAAGGCCGCCGCAGCCGCCCAGTTGGCGCGTGGGCGCGTTGTCTGGCGCAGCCGTTGCATACGGCGCGATCAGGCCCATGGCCAACAGCAAGCCTATGGTGGTCAACAGAAGACGTTCAAACATACTGGCGTTCCTTCCGCGACATTGTCTGAACTACAATACGCGCTCGCCGGAGCGTTGACAAGGGGCGAATCGCGCGCGAGATTGCGTTGGGGAAAGCTTTCTAGTACAATCCCATTAACGGCGACGCAGATGTCGGCTTGCATTCTTCCGTGCCATTGACCGGTTAGAATGTGCCGTGTATTGCTTTCTAGGCTTTCCCTCCCGTACGGGTCGGTCCGACCGGAAACGATCCTGCACTCTTCCCGTGGACACCCAGGCGCTACATGTCTGTCCCCGGACGCCATGAACCGAACCGCAGTGCAAGCAAGGAGTAGTAGACCGTATGCATGACGCCCATCCGGAGCATTCCCTCGGCACCAAGGCAAAAGTATTGCTCACCAGTGTTTTCGGCCCCTATGCCCAGGACGACGAGTACGGTAGCCGCACCATGAACCCCATGGAGCTTTACCACAACCAGGTGACGCGGGTGCAGGGGACTTTCTCCTTGCGGATGTTCCACCGCTCCTTCGGTTTGATGCTGATCCAGGCAAACCTGGACGCGCCCTGCACGTTGCTCGATTTCCCAACCCAGGATCGGTTCATCGACGAGATCAAGGTCAAGGAATACGACATCATCGGCATCAGCGCCATCATGCCCAACATCGGCAAAGTGGAGCGGATGTGCGCGTTGATCCGCGAGTACCAGCCGGGGGCCACGATCGTGGTCGGCGGGCACATTGCCAACCTGGACGACATCGAGACCCGTATTGATGCAGACCACGTCGTCAAGGGCGATGGCGTCCGTTGGTTCCGCACGTACCTGGGTCAGGAGACCGACGTGCCGGTACGCCACCCGCTGGCGATCTCCGGTTTCGGTACGCGCATTCTGGGCGTGAACGCTCCGGATAAAACGGGGGACACGGCCGCGGTGCTGATCCCTTCGGTTGGGTGTCCCGTTGGGTGCAATTTCTGTTCGACTTCCGCCATGTTCGGCGGTAAGGGCGGGGGCACTAACTTCTACGAGACCGGCGACGCGTTGTTCACGGTGATGTCCAAGCTGGAAGAGCAGCTCAAGGTGAAGTCCTTCTTCACGTTGGACGAGAACTTCTTGTTCCACAAGAAACGCGCACTGCGCTTGCTCGAATTGATGAAGGAGCACAACAAGAGCTGGGCGCTGTACGTGTTCAGCTCGGCGCGTGTGCTGAAGTCTTACACGATCGACCAGCTCGTCGGCTTGGGGATTTCCTGGGTATGGATGGGGCTGGAAGGACGCGACAGCCAGTATGGCAAGCTTTCGGGCGTCGACACCCCGGCCCTGGTGCGCGAGTATGAGCAACACGGTATCCGCATCCTGGGTTCCACGATTATCGGCCTCGAGGATCATCGCCCTGAGAACTACGACGAGATCATCGACTGGGCGGTCAGCCACGATACCGTGTTTCACCAGTTCATGCTCTACACGGCGGTTTCCGGTACGCCGCTGCATCGTCAGCACCAGGCCGACGGGACATTGCTCTCGGAGGAGGAAATCCCGCTCGCCGACACGCACGGCCAGGACCGCTTCAACTACCGCCACAAGCATATCCCCGCCGGGGAGGAGGCGCGTCTGATCGTGCGCGCGTTCCAGCGCGATTTCGAGGTCAACGGCCCGAGCCTGTTGCGTCTGTTCCGTGTGACGCTGGCGGGGTTGAGCCAGTACAAGGACCATCCAGAGGCGCGCATCCGCGAACGTTTCCGGCGCGAGGCGCAGAGCCTGCGCGGTTCGTATGCGGCAGCGGCCTGGGCGATGCGGCGTTGGTACCGCAAGGACCGGCGCATTCGCGACAAGGCCGACGCCGTGCTGCGCGACATCTACAAGCAATTCGGGTGGCGTCCCCGCCTCATCGCGCCGGTGCTGGGACGGATCGTCAGTTTCTCCATGAAGCGTGAGGCGAAACGCCTGGCGCGTGGCTGGACGTACGAGCCCGAGACGCACTACGAGTACAACGCAAGAGCGGCCGAGATGGAACACGACGAGAAAACCACGCCGGGTTCCCTCATTCCCGAACTGGAATGGGTGACGTGCGAGCCGCTGCCGGCGTGTGACTGATTGCGCAACCTCGCGGTTCGACAGTTCCAGGGATCTGGCTACGTTGTCGGTGTCAGTTCGAGAGGATTGGTGTAGATCCAGGGCGTCCACTCGTCGAGGATGTTGAGTTCAGCTTCAACGCGGTACTTGCCGGGTTGCCCGGGCTGCCAGTCGAGTTCGATGCCTTCGTAGCGCCCACAAAGCAGGATCAGATGCTCGTTCCCGGCAGCGAGCTCCTGCACCCTGGCGTCGGTCAACCGTCGGCCTTGGGGCGACATCAGGACACATCTCGAGGGCACGTCGGTTCTCAGAGCCCTGACGGCGCCGATCCAGGGAGAAGCCATCATCACCATGCCGCCGCCGCCACCGTAGGGCTCGTCGTCGACGCTCTGGTGCTTGTCTTCGCTGAAGTCTCGCAAATTGTGCACCGAGACCTCCAGGGCTTCGCTCGCGATGGCCCGCCCGATCAGGCTGGTCGAAAGAAACTCCCTGAAGAGCTCAGGAAAGATGGTTATGACCGAGATGCGCATGTCTCTACCAGACCTTCGGGAAGATCGAACTCGATGGTACCGGCCTCGGTATCCACCCCTTTCAAGTAGGCGCGGACAAAAGGAATCATCAGCTCCCTTTCTCCGTCGTCGATTTTCAGGATCAACCCTCCCCCATCTTCCAAGATCTCCACGACCCTGCCCAGGGGGCCGTGCTTCCCATCGTGACAGGCGCAGCTCAAAAGCTCGTAGTAGTAGTAGCTGCCTTCGGGCGAAGGAGGGACACTGTCCCTCGAGACCTCCAACCTCGCCCCCCTGAAGCCCTCCGCGGCCTCTCGGTCCTCTGAGCCTGCGAACGCAACCACCACCGAGTCCTTCTGCCGCCGAGAGGAGGTGACAACGACGGCTTCACGCTCACCGCCCGGATACACCAGCTCGAGCTCACTCCCACTCTCGAACCGCTGCGGAACGTCGCTGAGCAGGCTCAGCACTACTTCCCCACGCAAGCCGTGAGGCCGGCGCACCTCGGCCACGACCACGGTAAGAGGAAGCTCTCTGGGAGAGTCAGCTTTCGATGATTTCCAGCTCATAGCGTTCCCCATCCCGGGAACCACGAGCTGCCAACAGGGAACGTAGGGCACGAGCCGTTCGACCTTGTCGACCGATCACCTTGCCCAGATCCTCGGGTGCCACCTGAAGCTCGAAGAGAGTGGAGTCCCGGCCGGGGATCTCTTCGAGATCAATCTCCTCCGGCTCATCGACGATCCAGCCGATGACCCTCGCCAGGGATTCCTGGACTGCTGACTCACTCATGCTGCCGAGCTCGAGCCTTGTTGCCGGCGTAGTAGTTTTCGAACTGTCGGAGTCATCTGGGCGCCACGTTGCACCCAGTGCTCTACCTGCTCGCCGTCAATCTTGATGGTCTCCGGCTCGGAGCGCGGATCATAGTAGCCGACTTCAGCGATCGCCGACGCCGTTGGAGTTTTCCGCGAATCGGACACCACAACCCGGTAGAAGGGCCGATGCGTGGAACCCATTCGGCGGAGCCGAATCTTCAGCATGATCTCTTTCCTCCGATCAACGTTGGTTCGGCGCAGCGCAGACACAAAATCCACTTGCCCTGCTAGCCAGGGCTAGGGCCGAATTTGCAATTGTAACAAGGAAATCCGCAATGAGGGATTTCCGATCGGTTGGACCCTATCTCAGTCCCACCGCCTTTTTCAACCATTTTCCTTGGACACCCTTCAACATCTTGCGAGTTTCCCGGTACTGCTTGAGCAGTTGGTTGATCTCCTGCACCGAGACTCCCGAGCCTCGCGCAATGCGGCGCTTCCGGCTTCCATTGAGGACCCGAGGCTGTCTGCGCTCCTGCAGGGTCATGGAGTCGATAATCGCTTCGACCCGCGTCAGCCTGTTCTCGTCGACCATCGAAGCATCGAGTCCCTTGAAGGGGCCGGCCTTGGGGAGCATCTCCATGATCTGACTCAACGGGCCCATCCGCCTCATCTGTCGCAGCTGATCCCTCAGATCCTCCAGGGTGAACTCCTGCTTGGCAATCCGTTCAGCGAGACGCTGGGTCTCAGCCGCGTCGAGTCCCTCCTCGGCCTTCTCGATCAGGGAAAGCACATCACCCATCCCCAGGATTCGGGAAGCCATGCTCTCGGGACGGAAGAGCTCGAGGTCATCCGCCTTCTCGCCGACGCCTACGAAGCGGATGGGCACTTTCGCGACGCTCTTGATGGAGAGAGCGGCCCCGCCGCGCATGTCGCCGTCCAACTTGCTCAGAATCACGCCGGTGAGCGGTAAGACCCGGGCAAACTCCTCCGCACTGCGGACCGCATCCTGCCCGGTCATGGAATCGGCCACCAACAGAGTCTCGGTGGGCTCCACCGCCGCCGCCAGATCTCGAATCTCCTCCATCAAAGGCTCGTCGACGTGCAATCGGCCTGCGGTGTCGATCAACACCACATCCTGGCCCCGCTCCTGCGCCGCCTTCATCGAGCGTTTCCCCAGCTTCAAGACATCTTCGCCAGGTTCGGGCTCCAGCACGGGCACTCCTACCCCGGCTCCTACCTGGGCCAACTGCTCGACGGCAGCTGCGCGCTGCAGGTCGCCCGCAACCAGCAGCGGGTGTCGCCCCCTCTTCTTGAGGCGTAGAGCCAGTTTTCCCGCGGTCGTCGTTTTTCCAGAGCCCTGGAGACCGCAGAGCAGAATCACTGTCGGACGCCCACCCAACTCGAGCTCCTGGCCGGGCTCCCCGAGCAGTGTGATGAGCTCGTCTCGGACGATCTTGATGACCTGCTGATCCGGGGTCAGACTCTCCAGAACCTCCTGGTCGATGGCGCGCTCCCGCAGCCTGCCGACAAAGGCCTTGACCACCCGGAAATGCACATCTGCCTCCAGCAGAGCCAGTCGGATCTCGCGCAGCGCCTCCTGCAGGATCTCCTCTGAGACCCGGCCTTCGCCCTTCAAGCGGCGAAATGTGTTTTGCAGCTTTCCTTGAAGTCCGTCGAACATTGGTTTCGGTTTCCTCTTCCAGCTCGGCGCACGATGGTAGCAAATCCCCGCCAGGTGTCGTATCGCGACCAGGAGTTATACTCCTGCGCCATGATCCGACGAGCCAAAATCATTGCAACTCTGGGTCCGGCCAGCTCCGACGAAGCGACGCTGGGCCGACTCTTCGAAGCCGGAGTCGACGTCGTCCGCCTGAATCTCTCGCATGGCGACTCACAAGAGCATCGACAGAACATCGCCAGAATTCGCAAAGTCGCCAATGACAAGGGCTTTTACGTGCCTATCCTGCTGGATCTCATGGGCCCCAGGTACCGACTGGGCGAAGTGCCCAATGGTCCTCGCTGGCTGACCAGGGGCGAGACCGTCACCCTCGCCGCCAAGGCCTCCAATGTCGCGATTCCCCTGGGCGATAGCGACCTTCTGCGTCACCTCAGACCCGACCAACGGCTCCTGATCGATGGCGGCCTCGTGGAATTACGGGTCACAGAAGCCCTCGAGAGCCACGCCGAAGCGGTGGTCCTGGTCGGCGGGGCGATCTCTACAAGGAAGGGCATCAACCTTCCAGACACCGACCTACCCTTCGAGATCTCAGACAAGGATCGCGGTGACATAGCACTGGCAATCGAGGAGCAGGCCGACTACCTGGCGGCGAGCTACATCGGCCAGGCTGCCGACCTGGCTCGAATCCGCCAGGTGGTTCGCGAGTCGGGTGGCGAGCTACCCATCATGGCAAAGCTCGAACGCGCCAGGGGGGTAGCCAATCTGCAAGAGATCGTCGATGCGGCCGATGCGGTGATGGTGGCCCGAGGCGACCTTGGCGTCGAAGTGCCACTGCATAGGGTGCCGGTCCTGCAGAAGAGAATCATCGATTCCTGCCTACGGTCGGGCAAGCCCGTGATCGTAGCCACCCAGATGCTCGAGTCGATGATGGAGCACCACCGACCGACCCGGGCCGAGTCTTCAGACGTGGCCAATGCGGTCCTCGACGGTGCCGATGGGATGCTCCTGTCCGGCGAAACCGCCGTCGGCCAGTTTCCCGCCGAGACCGTCGAGACCATGGCCAGGATCATCTGTGAGGCTGAGGCCTATCAGTCCCAGCTCGATGGATCCGAAGACGCGGCCGATACCGTTGCCGAGAGAGCTGCGCACGCGGCGGGTGCGGCTGGAGCCGGCCAGCCGTTCGAGGGCAGCGAGATCGCTGACGCGATCGCTCGTGCCGCCGTCTTTACCGCCGCCAACCTCGGAGTCCGTCAGATCGTCACCTTCACGCAGAGCGGTTTCACCGCCCGGTTGCTTGCCAGATATCGCCCTCGAGCTCCGATCCTCGCCTTTACTCCCAGTCCCGAGGTCGCGAGGCGGGTCCAGATTCTCTGGGGCACTCGCCCCTTCGTCGTGCACGACCGCGTGAAAAGCCACGGTGAGATTGTCGAACTGGTCGAGCGGCATCTCCTGGCCTCCGACAAGGTCGCGTCTGGCGACAAGCTCATCCTGTTGATGAGGGACCTGCAAGGAGACGAGCCGGGCACCAACCTCATGCGGTTGCATGAGGTGACAGGCGCTTGAGGGCGTAAGGGCGTAGGGGCCTAGGAGGTCATGCGCTTTCTGTAGCGCAGCAGCAGGTAGGCAGGAAGCAGCGTGATCGCTACCAGTGCGGTGGACAGGGCTCCGAGAATCGCGACTTTTCCCATCGACTGTAGGCCTGGGTAGTGGGACAGGGAAAGGGATCCAAAACCGACAGTCGTCGAGAGAGCGGCCAGAACGATGGCCTTGCCCGTCTCCACGAAGCCGGCTACGAGCTCTTCTTCGGAGCTCTCGCCAAGCTCCCGGTAGCGATGAATCATGTGGATCCCGTAGTCGACGCCGATGCCGATGATCATGGTCGAGACGAAGATGTTCATGAAGTTCATGTTGGCACCCATCAGCACCATGCCACCCAACATCCACACGAGGCCAACCAGCAGAGGAACAAGAGTCAGGATCGTGTCCCACAACCGCCGGTAGTCCAGCCAGAGAAGGAGCCCCACCACCAGGAAGCCCAGCACCGCTGCGACCACTGCATCGTGGAGGACGGTCTTCCGCAGGAAACCGCTCACCACGTTGGCGCCCGTCAGCACCGCATTCGGCCCGAGCTGATTGGCCAGCTGAACGGCTCCAGGCGGGGCTTCACGTCGCCACAGCGTTCCCTTCGGGAACAGGTAGACAACGCTCTTCCAGCCTTCTTC
>JAACEL010000086.1 GCA_011682535.1 Nitrospiraceae bacterium
GGGCGCGTAGTACGTGACCGCTTTGAGCCGGGCCAGCTCGCAACGCACTTGTAGCGGCAGCGCCACGTTGACGAGCGTGTCCAGAAAATCCTGGTAGACGGGCAGCGAGTCGCGAAACCGCTGCGCGTCCCGCTGCAGGCTCTCGACCAGCCGAAGGTACTCGCGCTTCAACTCGTCGAAAGATTTTGTGGATAAGGACAGAGCCCTGAGGTCCACGTCCTGACGGAAAGACTGCGCGGGCGCAATCGAGGCACACCACCCTACCAATGCCAAGACAGTCCACACACCAACACTAAGACTCACTCTCGCATTGCGCATCGTCTTGCCCCCTACCAATGCTATCGCAAGACTCCACAGCAGTTCTATAAGTGAAGTATAGATCGGAAAGTGGGAATTGGCAATATTTTATCTGGATCCCGGCCCACACTGACACCCAACGCGGATCGGCGTCTATCCACAGTATCCGCGCAAATCCGCGTCCCATTCATCGCCCGGATTCGCCGCCCACGATCACGGCCTGCGGCAGCCCCCCGCCCTCGCGGCGAAATCTGCACCGCATCTCATCCCTAAACTGCCCTAATGACTTCCACCAGCACCTTGCGCGTCCTTGGGCCATCGAATTCGCAGAAGTAGAGCGATTGCCAGGTGCCAAGAACCAGGCGGCCGCCTTGGATGAGGACGGTCTGGCTGAAACCGAGCATGCTGGCTTTGAGGTGGGCAGCGGTGTTGCCTTCAGCGTGGTCGTAGTCGGCGCGCCAGGGGACGAGGGCGTCGAGGGTGCGGATGAGATCGCTGACGACGTCGGGGTCGGCGTTTTCGTTGATGGTGATCCCGGCGGTGGTGTGGGGGATGAAGACGTGGCACACACCTTGGTCGACGCCGGATTCGGCGACGATACGTTGCACTTGGCGGTCGATGTTGATGAATGCGGTGTGTTGTTGAGTATCGAGACTGAAGGTCTGCATGCTATAGCTCCATGTCTTGTAGGTTCTTGAGTCCGAGGCGCAGGGGTACGACGACGCAGAATGCGCTGAGCATGGTGATGAAGACGACGACGGTCGCGAGGGCGGTGTAGAAGGCTTGGTCGCTGGCGAACAGGTTGAGCACACGCCATTGGAGGGCGAAGGCCTGCGCGCCGACGATGAAGGTGATGTAGGCGATGCTGAGAATGAGGTTCAGGGTGCCCCCCATGCCGGACACGATCCGGGCGGGGTTGTCTTGCTGGAAGCTGGGATAGAGGGCGCCGAGGCCCACGGCGAGGCCGGCGAGGCCGAAGTTGGTGATCAAAACGCTGTACACGGACAGGGCGAAGTAGATGGGGTCAAGTTTGAGCATCACGGCGGACAGGATGGCGATACCGACGGTAAAAAGGGAGGTGGTGGCGATGCTGAGGAAAAATTTCTGCAGGACGAGGTGGCGGAGTGTGAGCGGGGCCAGGCCGAGGATCCAGAAACGGCGGCCTTCGAGGCTGATCAGGGGAAACACGAAGCGGCTGGTGAGTGTGGCGAGAATGAGGGTGCAGGCGCCGATGTTGAGGCTGGCGATCCAACTGCGCCAGAACTCCTGTTCGTAGTAGCGGGAGGTGTTGCGCAAATTGGCGATGTAAATGGCCATGATGCCGAAGAAGATAACGAACTGCGACCACTGGGTTGGGTCGCGCCAGAACAGCTTGATGTCTTTGATGACAAGGGCGCGTGTGGGGTTGGGCAGGACTTTGAGAAGGCGGTCGACGCGGCCCAGAATGCCTTTCCCGAGGGGCTTGACGCGGTTGCGGTCGCTGCCGGCCAGAGACGACCAGCCGGGGTAGAACAACCATCGCGCCAGCATGGAGACCACCCACAGGGCCATCAGCGCATTCGCCGTCAGCAGCATCCAGTTGAACGCACTTTCCGCGTAGTCGCCCGTCGCCGCGGCCAGGATGCCCCGCGTGGCCCAGTAGCTGGGCAAGTAGGGCGACTGCGTCTGGATGCTGACGTCGAGCAGAGCGGGCAGGATGGTGTCGTCGGCGAAACGGGCCGCGCTGAAGTACTCGCGGCCGAAGAAGAAAACCGACAGCACGGCGAGGACGGCCAGCAGGACCATCAGGCGCAACCTGAGGCGCGGGAAGATGCGTGCCAGGACAAGGGTGATGGTGGCGCCGAATACGGCGGGCAGCGTGACGAATGGGATGAAGAAGGCCACCGGGGCGACGTAGAACCCCCATGGCGCGCGGTTGGTGATGCCGTAAGCGAACAGCAGCGGCGAGCCGAGGTAGGCGAGAGCCCAGGAACTGAAGGTGACGCATTCGGCGAATCGTGCGACGAAGAAGGTCTGGAACGACATCGGCGCCTGGATCAGGTAGGTGACCTCGCGCGAACGGTAGATGGTGGAGAAGGAGACAAGCACGTTCGAGAAGATGAGCATGAAGAACACGGTGAGCGCAAACACGCCCAGCAAACGGGTCATGATGATGTTGCCGATGCCCCGCGCGGCGCCGCCGAAGTCGCTGCCGAACCGCAGTAGCCAGTGGAAGCTTTCCATGAAGACGACGAACGCGCCGATCCACAGAATGAGCGCGGCGAGGGAGATGAAACCGATCTTGAGCTTCGACTCGGTGCGGACAGAGGCCACGGTGTGGCACGACATGCGCAGCTTCGCCTGGAGGATGGCGAGGAGCTGGCTCATAGCGGCTCGTCGCCTTGGGTCAGTTGCAGAAACACGTCTTCAAGCGAACCGGGATGCTCGGCCAGGGCTTTGATCTCGGGTACGGTGCCGATGTGGAGCAGCTTGCCGCGATGGATGATGCCGATGCGGTCGGCGACTTCCTCGGCGATGCTCAACGTGTGCGTGGACATGAAGATCGTCGTGCCTTCCTGCGTCTGCTGGCGCAGGAAATCTTTGACGAACCGGATGTTCTTCGGGTCGAGGCCCACCCAGGGCTCGTCGACGACCACGATGCGTGGCCGGTGCAGGAAACACGAGGCGAACGACAGTTTCTGGCGCATGCCGTGGCTATAGTCCTCGACCAACTGGTCGCCCACGCGGTCGATCTCGAACAGGCCCAGCAGCCGCTCGCAGTGCTCCTCGAAGTGATCGCCGCTCATTTGGTAGAGCCCGGCGACGAAGCGCATGAATTCACGTCCGGTCAGTTTCTCGTAAAGGAAGGGGTTGTCGGGAACGTAGCCGATGAGTTTCTTGGCTTCGACGGGGTTCTTCTGGATGTCGAAACCGCCCACGACCGCCCTGCCGCGGGTGGGCCGCAACAAGCCGGTGAGCATCTTGATGGTGGTGGTCTTCCCGGCGCCGTTGGGGCCCAGGAAACAGAAGAACTCGCCGGCCGGAATGTCGAGATTCAGATCGCTCACGGCCGTGTTGCCGCCGAAGCACTTGGCCAGGTTTTCGGTAAGAATCATGACGTCCTCATTCGATGGACACGACATCGATCTGCAATTGGCCGAGGTAAGGAATCAACCGCGGCCACTTGTCGATACTGCCGTTGAGCAGTTTGATGTGGGTGGCGTCGGCGATGGGTTGCCCCAACGTGGGGTCCATCCATATCCACTCCCCGATGAGAACTTCCGGCCACGCGTGGTAGTAGAAGCCGTCCAGTTCGTCGCTCCACACCACGCCGATAGCAATCCGCGTCGGCACGCCCGCCGCACGCGCCAGGGCCGTAAACAGGATCGTATGCTCGTTGCAGTCGCCCTCGCCGCTTTCAAGCACTTCAATGGCGGACGGAATGCTGAACACGGGGACTTTGGTGATGTTGTTGAACACCCAGCCGTAGACGCGCTGGGCCTTGAGCCATGGGTCCGTCTCCTTCCCCACGATCTCGGCGGCACGTTCGACGATCCGCGCGTGGCCAACCTGAACGAGGCCGTCGCCTTGCAGATACTCCCCGGCGGGCGGCCCGGCTCCGGCCCCGGCCGGTTCTTCGGCCATGGTGATGGTGTACAACCCGCTGTCGGCGGTCTGGGTCGCGTCGGTGGGCGGGAGATGGTCCTCGCCAACGCCGCCGAAGCGCAGCGACATACGCCGCGCGCCGCGGAACACGTCCTTCCCGGTCGGGTGTACGGCGGCCAGTTCGACGAGACCGGTCGACATGCCCTGTCCGAGCGGTCGTAGCGCTTCGTTGGGGCTGATCTTGCGTAGACTGAAACCGAACGGTGTTTCGACGCGAATGACCTCTTCATTGAAATCGAGCCACGCCTTCGACGTAATACCGTTCATCTCGGTGGTGACGATCTTGGTGTCCACGAGCACGCCCGACACCTCGAGTTGCTCCTCGCCAATGCACTTGACCCGGGCCTTACCAACCGAGAAGGTCATCGGGTCGAACGTATCCACCAACACCTCCTCCCCCACCTCCAATTCCGGGAGGTTCAACGTCGTGGCGCCCATGTCGCCCGCGAGCAGCAGTTCCTCGCCCACCGGAAATTGAAACGAGAGATCCTCTCCGGCCGTGTGAATGACCGTATCCAGTACGCCGTCGCGAACGGCGCCAACCACCCGCATGGAGTGGCCGGCGGAACGAACCTTGAGGTCGAACTCACGAATGCCCTCCTCCATCGTGATCCACGCGTTCCCGACGATGACGATCTCCGTCACTACCGACAACAACGAGAGACGGAGCTTCGAGGTGACGGTCATGTTGGCGCCAGCCTGACCGTCGCGGGATTCGGGCGTCGAGGTAGTGTTGACGAAACCGATGCGTTCGTCATCGGCGAGGTAGATGCCCATCCATGTATCGCTGGGCTGGAGCAAGCGCGGCGCAACCGTCTTCTTAGGACCGCCCAGAAAAACGAGCAACCCCTCGCGCCGGGCGAACAATCCCATCATCACCAGCCAAAACAGCACGATGACGACGGATAGCAGCTTCAGTTTTGGGCGCCACAGCACTTCTTGTATTTCTTTCCGCTCCCGCAGGGGCAAGGTTCGTTGGCTTTGATTTTCGGCCCTCTCTTGATGGGCTTCGGTTTCGCCTTTGCTTTGGGTGCGGATCCACCACCCGCCCGCTGCGCTTCCGAGTCTTGTCCGGCGAGAGCGAAGCGGCTGGTATCGAACGACGCAAAACTCCGGTCGGCCTGTTTGTCGGCGCCAACGTACGTATAGCGCGACAATTCGGCCAGTGGATCGGGCTCTTCAGACTGGACCCGCCGGCGGCCGTGCAAGCGGCGGGAGCGGGTGACCTCGGGATCGGTGAGCCGGAAGAGGGTCTGAACGACGTTCTCCTCGATAACGGCCATCATCTGCTGGAACATCTCGAAGCCCTCGGTCTTGTACTCGACCAGGGGATCCTTTTGCCCATAGGCGCGCAGCCGGACGGACTCGCGCAGGTAGTCCATGGAATACAGGTGGTCGATCCAGCGATCGTCCACTGCACGCAGCAGCGCCATCAGTTCGAAGTCGTGCACCTGTTTGCGAGCGAGCTTGGCGAAATCGACCGTGGCCTCGTCGCCGCCGATCTGTTCGCGGTACATGGCCCGAATTTCGTCGGCGATCAAGGCCTCGCGGCGGGCGTACTCCTCCATCACCGCGTCGATCAGCCGATCCTCGATCGATTTGGGCGCGGGGTCGTTCACATCCGGCTCCGGCGGATCGAAACCGAAGATGAAGCGGAACCGCGTGGCGAGGCCGTCGAGGTCCCACTGATCGGGTTCGACGTCGTCCGGGGCGTATTCGTCGATGGCGTCGCCCACCATGTTCTCGAACATGGCACAAATCTGGTCGCTGACGTCCCGATCCTCAAGCACGTCGCGCCGCATCTTATAAATAATGTGACGCTGCTTGTCCATGACGTTGTCGTATTCGAGGAGATGCTTGCGGATTTCGAAGTTGTACTCCTCGACCTGCCGCTGAGCGCGTTCGATCGTCCGGCTCACCATGCGCTGGCTGAGCGGCACCTCGTCCATCTCCTCCGAGCCCACCCAGTCGAGCAGTTTCTTCGCCTTATCGCCGCCGAACAGGCGGGCGACTTCGTCCTCGAGGCTGACGTAGAAACGGGTGGTACCGGGGTCGCCCTGGCGACCGCAGCGTCCGCGGAGCTGGTTGTCGATGCGGCGGGACTCGTGGCGCTCGGTACCGATGATGGCGAGTCCGCCCAGTTCGCGGACCCCCTCGCCGAGTTTGATGTCCGTGCCGCGTCCGGCCATGTTGGTGGCGATGGTGATCGCGCCGCGTTTGCCCGCGTTGGCCACGATGGCGGCCTCGCGTTCGTGGTGCTTCGCGTTCAGCACCTGGAAGTCCTCGACCTCGCGTTTGGCCAGCTCGCTGGCGACCAGTTCCGACTTCTCAATCGAAACGGTGCCGACCAGCACGGGGCGCCCCTCTTCGTGCAGCTTCATGATCTCGCCAACCACGTACTTGAACTTACCCATCTCCGTGCCAAAAATAAGGTCGGTCTGGTCATCGCGGATCAAGGGGAGATTGGTGGGAATCTGGACGACGTCGAGGTCGTAGGTCTGGGCGAATTCGGCTGCTTCGGTCGCGGCGGTACCGGTCATACCGGCGATCTTGTTGTACAGTTTGAAGTACTTCTGGTAGGTGATGCTGGCGACGGTCTGCGATTCGAACTGAATGGCGACCCGTTCCTTGGCTTCGAGGGCCTGATGGAGACCGTCGGAGAAGCGGCGGCCTTCCATGGCGCGGCCGGTGAACTCGTCGACGATCAGCACTTCGCCGTTCTCGCTGACCATGTATTCGTCATCGCGCTTGTAGAAGTGGTGTGCCCGCAGGGCCTGCTCGATCATATGCACGATGCCGAGGGTGTCGTCCACATACAAATCCTCGACACCCATCAGGCGTTCCGCGGCTTCCATGCCCTCCTCGGTCAGCATCACATGGTGGCCCTTCTCCTCCAATTCGAAGTGCTTCTCCTTGCGCAACTGGCGGACGACGCCATCGACCTTGATGTAAAGATCTGTGCTCTTCTCCGGGCGGCCGGAGATGATCAGCGGCGTGCGCGCCTCGTCCACAAGGATCGAGTCGACCTCGTCGACAATAGCGTAATTGAGCGCGCGCTGCACGCGCATGTCGGAATGCACGGCCATGTTGTCGCGCAGATAGTCGAACCCGAACTCGTTGTTGGTTCCGTACGTGATGTCCGCGCGATACCCCACCTGGCGCTCGGAGGTGTCCATGTCGTGCTGAATCAGGCCGGTGGTCAGACCCATGAACTTGTAGATGGGGCCCATCCACTCGGAGTCGCGCCGGGCCAGGTAATCGCTGACGGTAACCACGTGGACGCCGTCGCCGGTGAGGGCGTTGAGGTATACGGGCATGGTGGCGACGAGGGTCTTGCCTTCACCGGTGACCATCTCGGCGATGCCGCCGCGGTGCAACACGATCCCCCCGACCACCTGCACGTCGAACGGCCGCATGCCGACGACGCGCTTGGCGGCTTCGCGTACCGCGGAGAACGCGTCGGGCAGCAGGGCCTCGAGTTCTTCGTCCACCCGTGCGCGCAGGCCTTGGGCATGCTCGTCCGCATCGGCGTCCTCGCCGCTATGTTGCGCACGATACTCGGCTCGGATCCGCGACAAACGCTCCTTGAAGACGGCCGTCTGGGCACGCAACTCGTCGTTGGTCATGCGCGCATACGTCGACTCTCTATCACGAACCGCTTCGAGCAAGGGCATCATGCGCTTCACGTCGCGCTCACTGCTCGTACCGAAGAGGGATTTCAACAACGAACTCAGCACAGAAAATGGCCTCCCGTGCCTCAAGACGCCGAGGCAGTCGCCGGTTCTCAAAGCCTCACATGGGCTGCCGGAATGATACCAGAGCACCGGCGAAACGGACAAACACCACCCCAAACGCCGCGTGGCGCACTGTGGCGCGCCCGAAGTGCCGGGATAAATGGAGGCAATCCGGCCATTCCGAACCCCACTATGCTAACGCCGAAGGCGCGCCGTTTGGGGACGCGCCATCCGGGGACGGCCGATGCCCCGCGCGCCACAATACGCCACCCGGCGTTCGGGGTCCCCGCCGTGCAATCCCCTCGGCGTGAGGCATCTGTTAGAATGGGGGGAACGGGTGGAGTGCCGGGGATGGAACTTGTGGGCTGCCCAGGGGATCCAGGACTCGGATTCTTGGCTCCCAGGAAGGATGCGTGCCGTGATCTTAGCGCTGTACATGCTGTCGTTGGTTCTGTCCGCGGGGGTGACGGGCGTGTTCATACGCCAGGTGTTGGGCGACTTGGGCTATCTCAGCGGATTCGAGATGGAACTGATGGTAGCGGGCGCCGCGGGGGCGGCGTATGCCTGCGTGCAGATGCTCTACATGGCTTTCCTGCGTGCGTGGAAACCCACGCAATCGAACGGACCGCTCTTCGGCGAGATCCTGTCGCATCTGGGCTGCCTCGTGCTCGTGCCGTATCTCATGCAGGTCGAAATCGCCTGGCCCCATGCGCTCCTCTACAAGGCCGAGCCGCTGGTGTTCCTGGCCGGCTTCGGCGTCGTGCACGGTTTCTTCAAGCTGGTATCGTTCTACGCGGCCATTCGCGGCAAGCCGTCGGCGCGCGTCGGCGCGATCGGCTGGGTGGCGGGCAGCGTTGTGGCGGCGGCCATAGCGGCGTGGTCAGCCCAGGAACTCATGGCCAGTTCGCAGCAAGTGCGCCCCCAGGCCTCGGCGGAGACCAAGTACTACGAGAGCGGCAACCAGTATGCATTGGGGCGTGAGGTGCCAGAGGGTGCACTGGTCGCATGCGATCTCGAACACTACGACAACGCCTGCCTTACGTTCCGCTGGGCGAATCCGCCTGCGGCGGCCCCAGACGCGGAGCCGCTTGAAGAGATCCACGTCAACCTGACACTGGAGGGCGACGAGACCACGCAGCGCACGTGGCCGGTGCAGATGACCCCGGAGGGCTGGGCCGACCTGCACATACCGGCCGTCCACTTGCCCGCGGGACTGAAACGGTGCAGCGTGACCTGGAGCACGGAAGCGACGCCTGAGTGGCAGAAGCTGGTCGGGCTGCATCCACTCACCGCATCCAACACGCGCGTCCTGCTGTCGGGTCCGTTCCAACACGAAGGGCGCGCCCCATCGGTAGCGCCCAACTTCGTGATCGTGGTCGTCGAGGGTCTGGCGGCCGCACACATGTCGCGCCTGGGTTACGACCGGCCCACGACCCCCCAATTGGACGCCTTGGCCGCCAAAGGCGTGCTGTTCACCAACGCCTACACGTCCGCCCCCGAAATCGAGGCGGCCTGTATGACGCTGCTGACGGGAATGAGTCCGTTGCGGCATCGCTTCCTGGGCGAAAGCCACGGCCCGCTGCCGCGCGGGTATGAGACGCTTGCGGACGTGTTGCGCCGCAACCGCTACGCGACCGCGGCCTTCACGGAGGGGGGGGCATTCGAACCGGGAGAGTCGGCGTTCGGCGAGGATCTTGCGCGAGGGTTTGAAATCTATGACGTGTCCTATCGCGCGGAATCCGAAACGCCGGACGAGACAGCGGGCTCGGCCATGACCCTGGCGCGTGCGAAGCGCTGGATCGACAGCCACGCGGGACAGAAGTTCATGGCATTCGTGCGTCTGCGCGAACTGGCGGACCCGGCCTGGCGCGAGCGCTATGCGCCCGGCTTCGCCGAGCAAGGCGCGCGGCCGACGCCGCTGGACGTCTACGACAGCGCCCTGGCGTATCTGGACGCACAATTGGGCGCCTGGATCCGGGCGGTGCAATCGGGGGCGGCGGGACGGTCCACGTGCGTCGTGGTCACTTCGCCGTATGGCTTCGACTTCGCATCCGGCAAACGGGCCCAAGCGGTGATCGGTTTAACGGAGGACTCGCTCCACGTTCCGTTGATCTTCCTGGGCGCGGGCGTGCCCAAGGCGGGCAAACGCCAATCTCCCGCTGCCCTCGAGGATGTGGCCCCGTCGCTGTTCGCCATGGCGCGGACGGGCCTCGACTACGTCATCACCGGCAAAGAAATGCTCCGAAATCCCTATCCCAAGGACCCGATCTCGATGTTCGGCAACCCGCTGGCGTTGTCCGTACGCACAGAGCGCTGGCGCTACTCGTGGCAGTCGGGACGCCCGGCCTTTGCGGACGCGCTGACGTCGGACGCAGGCGCCATCGAGCTATTCGACGTCGCGGAGGCCGCGCGGCGCGGACGCAAGACGGACGCCCTCAAGCGCTACCCCGACATCGCCCGCCGCCTCGAGGGACGCCTCAGCGCCTACCTCGAAACCGGGGCCGTCAGCCGCTGAGCCCTCCCCCAGCATCCAGCCCGGAGCGCGCAAGCCATCGCATTGCGCACCAACGATGTCAGTCGAGCGGCAAACCGTCTTGTGTCCAGACACTCAGGTTTTTCAGATCGCGATCGTTGCGGAACACGATCTTGCCGAGCACGAAGCCAACGCCGAAGCAAATGGCGTGTCCCACCATGCCGGCGTAGTAGCTTTCAAGCGGGCACCAGAGCCCTTCCGGCAGCCACTTCATACTGGTGAGGGCCACCCAGGCGGTGAACAGGAGCGTGCAGACGATACCCACGCCGACGGCCTTGCCGTTGGCGGTGCAGGTCATGAACCCGAGTAGGTAGAGGCCGAGCAGGCCGCCTGCGGTAAGGGCGGTGAGCACGCGCGCGGTGTCCTGCAGAGTCTTGCCTTCAACTTTGACAAGGATGATCGCGCCAACGATCATCAACACGGCTTCGGCCACGCCGATCAGCTTGGCGACCTTGACGTAATGCCGATCATCGCGGCCTTTGACGATGCGCCGGCGGTATATGTCGACGACACCGACAGCGGAGACGCCGTTGATGCTGGAGGAAATGGACGACATCGCGGCGGAAAGTACCGCGGCTATAACGAGCCCCGCAACGCCTACGGGCAGATTGTTCAGCACGAAGTAAGGCAGGATGCCCTCAGCCTTTTCCGCGCCGCTGAGCATGGCATCGGAAGCAACGGTGGGCGCAGCCTGATAGAAGGCGAAGAGGGCGGTTCCGAGGAACATGAACAGGGCCCAGGTGGGAACGCTGAACCAGCAGCAGATCCACATGGCGATGCGCGCGTCCTTGGTGCTCTTGCAGGCGCAGTAGCGCTGGACTACGTTCTGGTTGCTGCTGTATTCGGCCAGCCAGTCGCCGAGCCCCAGCAGAAACATCAACAAGACGGTCTTCTCCGTCAGGCTTATCCCCCACCCGACCGGGCGAAGCTCGCCGGTGTCGGCCATGTACTCGGCGAAGGCGAACTTGGAATGCTCCATGCCAACGCGCACGATCTCGGCGAGACCTTCGAAAGGGCCACCCAATTGGATGGCGATCACGAGGACGCAGACGACGCCGCCCACCCACAGCACGATGGCCTGGATGAAGTCGGTCCACAGCACAGCGCGGATACCGCCGGTGATGGTGTAGAAAGAAGTGACGATGCCGCCGAGAAGGACGCTGTAGAACGCCGACAGGCCGGTCAGTTCCTCGACCAACTGCGAGACGAGGAAGAGGACCATGCTGATGCGGATGATCTGTGCCACGATGAAGGCGCTGGCGGCGTAGAGCCGCACGTTGGGACCGAAGCGGTCTTCGAGGTACTCATAGGCGGAGGTGATCTTGCCGCGCCGGAAGAAAGGCAGGAAGAAGCGCGAGGCAATCAGCACGCCGATGGGTAGCGCAAAGTTGGGCACCATGCGCAGCCAAGAGGTCTTGAACGCATCGGCCGGGTAAGCCATGAAGGTGATCGAGCTGATCGACGTGGCGAACATCGAGAACCCGACGAGCCAGCCCGGGAAGGAGCGATTGCCCAGAAAGTAGCCTTCGGTGGTGCGATTGCGCCGCGCAAACAAGGGCCCCATTGAGGCCATCGCGCCGAAATAGACAACCAATACAATAATGTCCAGAATTCGCATGCTGTCCCTCGCTGTCTCGTTTGCCCAATGCCGCGTCAGTCCGTATCGCTGGCCGGCGTCCGCGCGTCTCCACACGCCGCCGCCGGGTGCGCCACCAGAACGCAGTAAGCCGGCAAGTTCGCCCGCTCTCCCAACGGGCAGCAGTGAACGATACTGTCTAGAGCAGTTTAAGTAATTCTGTAGCCGCAGCTGCGCCAGCGAGGACAAGGCTGAGAAGGAACGAAGACGCCGCCATAGCGGTGCTATGGCAAGGTTTCGTGACGCGGTCAGCCGATGCCACAGCAAGCAAATGTGGCTACAGAATCACTTAAACTGCTCTAGACAGTATCATCAAGACCGGCAGCGGTCAACCTCCGAAGCAGCCGGATTGTCTTCGTGCGTCCGGTAGACTATCCTGTACGCGCCATAGCGGTGCGGAGCCGCATGCCGGTACGGAAAGACTCGAAGCGCCGCGGGTGCGGCGTGGACTTATGGAGAGGAGACAACGGGATGCGCAGTTCTTCACGTCGTCAGTTCTTGGGGCAGTCGTTGGGTTTGGCAGCGGCACTGGCCGGGGCCAAACCCTTGGCGCAGGCTTGGGCGCAGGGCGCGGCGCCGGGCTCGAAGATGAAGCTTGGGTTGGTCACCTACAAATGGGGCGAACATTGGAATGTGCCCACCCTCATCCAGAACTGCACGGAGAGCGGTCTGCTTGGCGTCGAATTGCGCACCACCCACAAGCACGGCGTCGAGCGAGACCTGACTCCCCTCCAGCGCCAAGAGGTCAAGAAGCGATTCGAGAACAGCCCCGTCACCCTCGTCGGCATCGGCAGCAACGAGAATTTCGACCATGTCGACCCAGAGCGGCTCGAGCGGGCCATTCAGGCGACCAAGGACTTCGTCGTACTAAGCAAGGATGTGGGTGGTTCGGGCGTCAAAGTGAAGCCCAACAGTTTCCATGACGGCGTCCCGCGTGAGCAGACCATCGAGCAGATTGGCACGTCACTCAACACACTCGGCGCGTTCGCGGCCGATCACGGCCAGCAGATCCGGCTCGAAGTGCATGGCCAATGCTCCGAACTGCCGATCATCAAACAGATCATGGACATCGCCGGCCATCCCAGTGTGGCCGTGTGCTGGAACTCGAACGACCAAGACCTTAAGGGTGAGGGACTGGAGCACAACTTCAACCTTGTCAAAGACCGTTTCGGGGCCACGGCCCACATCCGCGAACTCAACGTTGGCGACTACCCCTATCAGCAACTGATGAACCTGTTTGTGGGCATGGACTACGATGGCTGGATTCTGCTCGAAGCCCGCACCAAGCCCAAGGATCCCGTCGCAGCCATGATTGAGCAGCGCGAACTCTTCGAGAAGATGATCGCGCACGGCTAGAGCGTTTCGCGAGTGAGATGACCGAAGAAGTCACGCACCGCTTGGACGCACCAGTAAGAAGAGCGCGTCACAAGAATTTGTGCATGTGGGTTATCGATAAGTGCTCATAACCAACGTGAATACAATGCGATAGCGGGGTTGAGTACTCACGGAGAAACCCAAACGCCAATGAAGTGTTTTCTTTTTGACAGGATAACAGGATACACACGATTGCTTCGGCGTAGAACGGCCGGTTGAGAATTCCTGGATTCAAGGACCGAGTACAACTCGGAAACGAGGGAAGCGTAGGGTGGGTACAGCGAAGCGGAACCCACCCTTGGGCTTCTTGACACAGGCTTTGGGCGCTCACGAGCACACCATACACCAGTTCTTCTTTGCGCTCTTTGCGCTCTTTGCGCCTTTGCGCGAGACCCAGAAGGCCGTGGAAAGCACTGAAGCGTTCGCATTCAAAGGATTGACGCGATGCGATTTCAG
>JAACEL010000087.1 GCA_011682535.1 Nitrospiraceae bacterium
CCATACATAATCGGGTCGATCATCACGTCGCCAAATGACACCGACAGGTCTTCGCCCATCATGGCCGCCATATCGAAGCCCTTCGTCGACAGGTAGTAGGCGGTCGCCCCGCCCACGCCCAGCGCCACGACGGCGCCCCCAAGGCCGATCACGATGGCTTCGATGAGCATGAGGGCGGCCACCTGCCGGCTCTTCATGCCCAACGCAGACAGAATCGCGAACTCCGCCCGGCGCTCCAACACGGCGGTCAACTGCGCGCTCGCGATCCCCAGCGACACGACGAGCACGATAATGCACACCAGCAACCGCGTAAACCCGATGTCGGAATCAAGGCCCGCGGCCAGTCCGGGATTGACTTCCTTCCACGTGATCGCTTCGTTGCCCGCGCCCACGCTATGCGATAGCTGCGCGAACACGGAGTCGACCAGCGTGTAGTCATGGAGTAGAATGGCGATCTCGCCGGGGCCTTCGTAACCGCTCAGCTCCTCGACATCGGTCTGCGTAACGTGGCAGATCATGTTGTCCGTTTCGCGGTTGCCCGTACTTAGGATGCCCACGATGTTCAACATGGCGCTCTGGATCTCGTCACGGCCCGCGAGCGTCACAAACAGATCGTCGTCGACTTCAACGTCCAATGACTTGGCAATGGCGTGCCCGATGACCACCTTGCCGCGATCGCCCGGCTGTAGATAGCGGCCCTCAAGCTCGGCACGCGACACCAGGCGATTGGCAACCTTCTCCAGGTCGGGTTCAACACCCAGGATCTGAACGCCCGCCATCCGGTTGCCGAAGGCCAGCAGACCGTTGGTCCGTGCCCGCGTCAGCGCGATGTCAACCCGCGCATCCGACCGCAAGCGTTCGAGGAGGGGCTTCCAATTGGCCAGCCGAAGCGTGTTCTCGCGCATCTCAGTCCAACCCTCCGGCACCACCCGGAGATGCCCGCCACCGCTCTCCGACACGGCACGGACAATCATTTCCTTTTCTCCACCAAGCCAGGACGCTGCAACCAACGCCATCGCGCAGCCGACGCCGACGCCGATCATGGACAGAATGGTGCGGCGAGTATGGCGAAACAGGCTCCGAAACGCGTATTTTGCCGATGTGGATCGAATCATTTGCGCATGGCCTCTACAGGTTCGAGGCGGGAGGCGATCACCGCGGGCCAGAGCGATGCCAATACCGATGTCAGCGTCACGGCCCATACGCCGAAGACGATGTTGCGCAACTCGAAGACTGGGTAGACAATGTACGAGATGTTCACGCCGGCAAAGGAGACATCTTCGGCGGCGGTGCTACCGAAGGCGGCGTAGTTGACACCGGTGTGTGAAGTGAGTAGCACGACCGCGCTGCCGAGAACCGAGCCAATGAGCACGCCGACAAGCCCGAGGATAACGGACTCGATGACGACCATGGCGACGATGCGTCCCGGGCGCGCCCCCACGGCCAGCAGCATGCCGAACTCGTGGGTGCGTTCAAACGTGGACATCACGGCCGTGTTGGCGATCCCCGCCGCCGCCGCCACGAAAACAATGGCCACGAAAATGAAGTCCATCCAGCCCTTGAGATCGACGATCCTGGCAATCTGCGGCACGGCCTCGCGCCAGGTGAGCACCTCGGCGTCTTTCAACAGGGGCAGAGCGGCGACACTGGCGGCCAGAGACGCCGCCTGTTCGTAGTCTTCGCCTTGGATGACAATCTCGTGGGTCTGATCCGGCATTGCCAGCAGCGCGGCGGCGTCGGCGTAGGGTATCATGATGCCCATCGTCTTCACCAAGTCGACACTGCCGCCGAGGAACCCGGTAATCTCGAACAGGTCGCTGGTGGGGAACCCGTCCACGTCCTGCCCGATCACGGCCAGGGACTCGCCGACAGACACGCCAAGACGGTTGGCAAGCACTTTACCGATCGCCACGGCTCCCTCGCCCGGCAACTCCTTCGGGCCAAGTGTCTCCAACATGCCGCCTTTGCCCGATTCCTTGGCAACGTCAACGCCCATAATAATGCCTGGCTCCGCGTCGGACGGTGCATCGCCCACTTCACCCGATGCCACCAGCGCCGGTGCGAAGAGGCGCATGGTCACACCCGTGACCTGGGGGAGCGCTTGGATCTGGGCAACCGTTTCAGCCGCGCGATCTAAGTAAAGATCGACCGCCCGTTCCTCGCGCCAGTCCTTGTGGTGGATCTGAACGTGGCCCACCATCGGCCCCGTCACGGCTTGCAGCATGCTGTCGAATGAGCCGGCCATGAGGCCGTTGACGGACACGAGCGTGAGCTGTCCTAAGGCGATCGCGCCGATGGCAAGCCAAGTACGCCGCTTGCTGCGTCCCAGGTTCCGCCAGGCCATGCGTAGCGTGCTGTGTTTCATGGACCGCCCCCTGCTACCGCTTCTGTTCGAGCCTGGAGAGGCTGAACGTACTGTCGGGAATCTTCACGCCGAAATCCAGGCTGCGATAGACCATCTCGGTCTTGTGGCCTTCCTTGTCTTCAGGAATAAGCCTCATGCGCGCGGGAATACGCCGGCCGTCGAACACCTTCACGTCGTCCCAGTAAGTCGTCCGCGCCAGCCGCCCTTTGCGGTCATAGCTCTTCGCCCGTAGCGGAAGCCGGCCGTCCTCAGTGACAACGAGTTCCAGACGCTCCCACAGCCCCACCATGCCAGGCTTGGCTTGGAAGTTGATCTGCCATCCCGCCAGGTCTTCCGCGGGCCCCGCCAGTTCATAGTTGTAGTCGTCGCGATAGGACGAATCGCGAACCAGGTCGTCGTTGGTGAAGTCGCTGCCCATCCACGACGCCAGCATCATGGACGGCGGAATGCGGATGGTGCGCTTGATACGGGGGAGGTAGTTCCACAGGTTCTTGTCCACCTTCAGCGTCGCCGTGCCTTTCTCGCGCGGTGGCCCCTGAATCACGATGAGGGCCTTCTCCGTACCCTTCGTCCACACTTTCATACTCAGCGTGCGCGTGTTTCGCGGCGTCGTCACGGTCAAGTCCGCCTCGGATATGCTCGAATCTGCGCGATAGAGGTCTTCGAAGTACTCGACAGCGGCGTCGAGATCCAGTTTGCCGTCCTTGATGAAGGACTCCTCGCCCACCCCTTCAGGCAGCGCCGGGAGTTCCACGGCAGCAGATATATCCTCGGCCGCGAAGGCCCCAAACGCCAGAACAGCCAGCAGCGACCCCGCAATCATCCACTTCCCCGCCGTGCGTGCGCCACTCATTTACTCCTCCTCGCGCGCGCGCTCTCGCGCTCCCACTTCTCGATAAGCAACGGAAACTCGCGCTCGAAGAACGCATAAAAGTCCCGGAACTCCTCCAAACGCCGCCGCGCCCGGGGGGACTCGCCCTTCAACATCACCAGCCCCTGGTCGGCCATCTTCCGAATCTCGACCGTTGCCTCATACTGCACCTTCAACACCCCTGTGAACCCGGATGTCCTGACTTGATAGCCACGGCTGCGCTCACCGGGTATCGCGACGCGTTCGATCAGACTGAACTGCACCAGTTGGCGCGTCATGGTGCTGATCGAGCCCCGGCTCGCACCCAGCGCTTCGGCCAACTCGGCCGCGGTTTGAAGCGGGGGGTCGCAAACCAGCAGCCAACCACAGATACGTCCTGCCATCGGCGGCAGTCCCAGGTGTTCCAAGAAAAGCCCCATTTGGTCCGCGTAGGCCTTTCGCTCCCGCTTCGTATTCATACTGCATCTCCAGACTTCGTATTCAAGTGTACTCTATTTCAAATATTTCAGTCAAGTCTGAAATATTTGACATCCGTGAAACGCGCCTGATGAAATCCACCACACCCAAAACGGGCTTCGAAATTCGCCGCGGGCCGTGGTAGGCTATCGAGGCGAAGGGAAACGCAAAGGGGCTCCTCAACGTCCAGGAATCCAACCATGCGCGATCAGGGAACGGTGCGTCTGCTGTGCGGCACGCAGCGCTCGCGTCGAGCGGCCCATATCGACGGCTTGCTGCGGGAACAGTGGGGACGCGCCCGTCTGCTGGTGCCCACCCGCCGTTACGCGTCCAAGCGCGCCGAAACCGTCATGAGCCAGAGCGGCGTCCCGGGCGCTTGGGGGCAGCCGGTGCTCACCATGGAGGATTTCGCCGTCGAACTGCTCCGCGATTGTGGCCAGCATCCGATTCGCGCGCGTGATTTCGAGCGGCGCCTGCTGCTGCAACGCGCCATTCGCGATCTTGCCGACGCCCACCGCAAGTGGCTGGGCGCGGTGGCGGACACGAACGGATTTCTCTCGCACGCGTTGCGTGTTATCACACAACTCAAGCAGGCCGCGGTCGAGCCGGAAGCGTTCCGGGCACGCGTCGAGCGCCGCCATGGCCGAACGCCGCTGGATCTGCTGATCGCCGACCTCTACGCGTCGTACCAGAAGGCATTGCTCGAGTCGGATCTGTACGATTTGCCGGGGCTGTTCTGGCAGACCGACCTTGCGTGCCGGGAAGACCCCCCCCGCCTGCTGACGCATGTGAACGCCCTGTTCCTCGATGGCTTCGACGACTTCACGCCTTCGGAGTTTCGCCTGCTGACCTCCTTGGCCCGCCACGCCGATCTGCTCGTCTTCGGCCTCGACTATGACCCGGATCCGCAACGCCGCGATCAGTTTAGCGTCGCCGCGAAGACCGTCCGCGCCATCCAAGATCGATTCGGCGCGCGCATCGAAACCTTTGAAGAAAGCCCTCCTGAACGCCACACCGAATACGCCGCCACCTACCTGTTCGGCGCGGATCCCAACCCGGCCCACGACGGCTTGCGGGCCGACCTCGAAATCGTGCCGTGTGCCGGTTCCACCGAGGAAATCGAGATGATCGGCCGACGCGTGAAGTCGCTGCTGCTGGAGGGGATCCCGCCTGACGAAATCGCGGTGGTATTTCGCGCCTTGGGCGAGGCCGCCAACACCCTCCACACCGTCTTCACCGAGTTCGGTATCCCGATTCGCGTCGTCCAGGATCCACCCCTGTGGCAGAGCAGCATGTGCGCATTCCTGCTGCATCTGATCGAAGCGATCAGCACGTGGGAGCGAGAAGCTGTGTGCTGCGTACTGACGTCGTCGTGGTTCTGCCCGCAAGAAACGACGGCGGACGCATTCCGGCACGCCGTGCCGCATCTCGCCCGCCTGGCACAGATCGTCTCGGGACGGACGGAATGGCAGCGCCGCCTTGAGGCGCTGGCCGCGCGCATCGAGGATCGGCAGGGCGAAGACATCGAGTCGTTGCTGGCCCGGGCGCCGGCCGCCCCGCAGGCGCTGGCCGCCCTGATGAAACAAGTGGCTTTCTTGGCGGAGCTGGACGACCGCGTGCCACCCCGCGCAACACCGGCGCAGTACGCCCACATCCTCGACGACCTTATCGACGAAACCGGCGTCGAGCAGGGGGTCGAGCCGTGCGCAGTCTCCAGTGTCGGCGACGCCGAGCGCGCGGCGCTGGCGGCATTGCGCAACCTTCTCGGAGACGCGTCCAGTTGGTCCGCCGAAGGTGAAGACCCGGTGCCGCTGAGCGCATTCATGGCCCAGTTCCGCCAGGCATTGCGCGACACCACGTTCCGCCCCCCCCAGCCCCCGGTGGGCGTCTCGTGCCTCGACGCCGCCTCCGTGCGCCATCTGCGGTTCGACTACGTGTTCTTCGCGGATGTCAACGAAGGCGCCTTCCCCCGCCCACCGGCCGCCAGTGCGGTCTATTCCGAGGACGACCTGCGAGGCCTCGCCGACGCCGGCATCCTCATCGAAGGCAAACGCGCCCATTGCGAACGGGAAGCCCTGCTGTTCCGCCACGTGCTCGACGTGCCCCGCGAGCGTCTATGCATCACCTGGCGCCAAGTGTCGCGGCGCGGCAAGGAACAGCAGCCCAGCCCTTACCTCGGCGACCTCATCGCGCTGTTTCCCGGCGCCCTCATCCAACAGCCGAAACCCCGCGCCGACGCGTTTGTGCCTCCGCTGGACCAAGCGGCTTGCGAACGCGACGTGCGAAACGCCGCGTTTCACTACGCTCCCGACCTTCAACGCCAGTTCCCCGATACCGCCGCGGGCGCCGGCATCGAAAAACGCCGCCACGATAAGACCCCGTTCGGTCCCTACGACGGCATCATCCCAGGGCCGGCCGCCACGGAGATTGCCCAGCGCTTCGGCACGGAACACTGCTTCAGCGTCCAACAGATCGAAGCCTACATCAAGTGCCCGTTCCAGTTCTTCGTCGAGCGGGTGCTGGATGTGGACGACGCCGAGGCCCCCATTGCCGAGTTCGACGCGCGTATACGCGGCACGATCCTCCACGAGATCCTGGAGAAGTTCCACACGCGGTTCCGCGGCATCCCCATGGCCGAAATTCCCACCGGCGAAGCGGTAGCCGCCATGCGGGAACTCGTAACGGCCGAGTTCGACGAAACGGCCTGGCGCAGCCGCACCGCACCGCCCGGCGTCGACGAGGTCGAGAAACGCCATATGCTGGAACGGCTTCTGCGTTATATCGAGATTGAAAGAGACCGCAAGGATCCCGGCTGGAAACCCAGCCATTTCGAGGTCGCCTTCGGTCACGTCAGAAGACCAGGGCACGATCCCCTCTCGCAACCGGAACCCTATCCGATGGATACGCCCGCAGGAACGACGCTCTTCTCGGGAATCATCGACCGGATTGATCGCTACGAGAATAACGCGCGCATTATCGACTACAAGACCTCGATCGCCGTCAGTCAAGGAGACATCGAGGCCGGCCGCGCCGTCCAATTGGCCGTCTATACCCTGGCGCTACAGGAACACCTCATGTCAGGCGCCGAGTGCGCGGCCGCACTCTTTGTGCGTCCCGGTTACGAGAAAACCTTTGAAGCGCTCAAACGCAATGCAAGAAAGGACGGCTGGCCCGAGCGCGAACGCGTCGCGCGCCAAGCCATCGCCGACGCCATCACAGCCATCCGCAAAGGACGCTTCCCTCCCGTCCGCACATCAGAGAAAGCCTGCACGTTCTGCCCCGGGAAGCAAGTGTGCCGGCACGAAACGGGGCGCATCGAGCGGAAGGAGCGGCCCGAATGAGTCTGACCCCCCAGCAACAGGAAGCCATCGTCTCGACGGCGGGACGCCTGTGCGTGGACGCGGGCGCGGGGTCCGGCAAGACGATGGTGCTCGTGCAGCGCATCGTATACCTCATCGAGAAGCGCGGCGCGCGGCTCGACGATATCGTAGCCATCACGTTCACCGACGCGGCGGCCTCGGAGATGAAGGCACGCCTGCGCCAGGAGTTCCGCGCGCGCGCCGCCAGCGGCGCCGAATCTGACGTCGCGTGGCGCGACATGGCCCAGCGGGTGGATACCGCGCGCGTGTCTACGATTCACACCTTCTGCGCCGCCCTGTTGCGCGAGAATGCTCTACGCATCGGCCTCGACCCCGACTTCACCGTCCTGGCCGACTCGGAGTCGCTTCTCCTGCGCGAGGAAGTCGTCACGGAGACACTGCACGCCCTGCTGCGCACCCGCGACGAAGCCGCCCTGCGCGCCGGAGCCGCGCTCGGGA
Organism: Nitrospiraceae bacterium; assembly: GCA_011682535.1. GTDB lineage: Bacteria > Hydrogenedentota > Hydrogenedentia > Hydrogenedentales > SLHB01 > JAACEL01. The sequence goes on from JAACEL010000087.1 coordinate 7,511, forward strand.
TGCGCCCCCTTTCCGAAACCATGCGCACCATGCTGAACAAGCGTCGTCTCGCGGATTTGGCCGGGGAACGGCACCCCCTGGCCGACCCCGCCACGCTGGTAGGGCATTGGCGCGAACTCGCCGAAGAAACCGCGCGCCAATCGCTGATCGCATTCGCCGCCCAACCCAAACTCAAGCAGATACGTAACCAATTGGCCGCCTTCGACGGCGCGTGCAGCAACGCCAAGGATGCGCGAGAGATTGGCCGAAAGGCGATGCTCACAGTTCTCGAAAGGATGATCGAGTCGGATGACACCAACGCCATACGGGCGAGCATGGAGGAGGCGGCCGCGCTTGGATTCCGGAACGCGCGTAGCGCGAATTGGTCCGATCCCGAAACCTACGCGACACTCAAGGCGAGACAAGATGAGTTCAGGAAGCTCGCGAAAGACGCACTCCCCCCGGCCATCGACGAGGAAGTTGAACGCCGCGCAGCCCAGGTGACTTGCGACGTTTTCGCGACGTATGAACGCGTGCGCGACGCGTTCCAGGCGGCCAAGACGGAGCGGGCGGGCATGGACTTCGACGACCTCATCGCGTGTACGGAGCAGGTGCTGCGGGATAACGAGAGCGTGCGCGACCGAACGGCGCGTGGCATCAAGTTCCTGCTCATTGACGAATTCCAGGACACCGACTCCGCGCAACTCGCCATCGCCCGAACGCTCTCGGACCACCCCGGCGGCCCCGCCCTGTTCGTCGTGGGCGACGCGAAGCAATCCATCTACGATTTCCGCGGCGCCGAAGTCGAAGTCTTCCAAGCCGTGAAGAATGACGCCGAGGCCACCATCCGGCTCGGCGACAACTTCCGCTCGTTGCCCGACGTGATGCAGTTCGTCAACGAGTTCTTCAAGCAAGCCGGACTGCTGCGCGCCGTGGAACCCCACTACGCCTACCTCGAGGCCAACCGCGCGCCCGTGAGCCAGTCGCGCATCGAGTTCCTATTGCCCGAGCCCATCGATGGTGCGCATGCGGAGGACTACCGGCGCGCGGAAGCCGACCTGATCGCCGGGCGCCTGGCGGAGATGTGCAGCGGCGAAAACCGGGTACAGGTATACGACAAGGACGCGGACACCTTCCGTCCCGCCGTCTTCGGCGACGCCGCCATCCTCTTCCGCTCCACTGGCGCCGTCTACCTCTACGAAGAAGGCCTGCGCCGGCGCAACATCCCCTATAACGTCATCGCCGGGGCCGGTTTCTACGAACGCCAGGAAGTGACCGACCTGCGCAACCTCCTCAAGGTTATCGTGGATCCCTGGCATGAACCCGCGCTGTTGGGCTTCCTGCGAAGCCCCATGGCCGGCCTGTCCGACGAGACCCTCATGACCCTGTGCCGTGGCAAGGGCCTGCTGACGGCTTTCTACTCGGACACCGTCCCCGACCCCGGCCCTCAGCCCGAACGCCTCCAGACTGCACGCGCGTTGATTGACGGTCTTCGCGCGCACAAAGAGATGCCGCTCCCGGCTTTTCTGCGGCACGTGGGGGAACGCACCGGCTGCGAGGCCCTCGCCCTGAGCCAATTCCTCGGTGTGCAGAAGGCCTGCAACGTGCGCAAAGTGGCGGAACTGGCGGAGGACTTCTGCCGGACGCGCCCCGCCTCGCTCGCGGCCTTCGTCCATTACCTCGACCAGGTTTCCGTGACGGGCCTGCGCGAAGGAGAAGCCGTGATGCTCTCGGCCGAGGCCGGCGCCGTCACGCTGATGACCATCCACAAGGCCAAGGGACTCGAGTTTCCCATCGTCGTTCTGCCGGACGCCTCGCGCGGTCTGCAGGATCGAGAAACGCTGCCCATCAAGCTTCACCGCGACCTCGGCTTGGCCGCGCGCACCACCGCCGCGGACGGACAGTACGCCTACCCGGCCATCCATAGCGCCATCGGCGCCGAGGATAAACGCAGGGGCGAGGACGAACACGCCCGCATCCTGTATGTCGCCATGACGCGCGCCCGCGACTGGCTCCTGATCTCGGGCTCCCCCGATGCCAAGAAGGGAAGCTGGATGCACACCTTCGACACACAGTGGCGCGTCACGGAAGCCAAACACGGCGACACACTTGCCGGTAACGGCTGGCGGGGCGAGATACGCCGCCGCCCGGGCACCGCCGCCGCGCCCCCTCAGGAACCCTCGGCCGTGGCCCTCCCGGAGCCCGGCCTTCTGCAAGCCCGCATGGGCCCCGTGGCCCCCAGAACCACGTCGCGCACCGCCTTCTCCGTCTCGGAACTGCTCGATGGAATGACGCAAACGCCCGATATCGAGACGGACGCATCCACCGCGGCCATCGGCAACGCCGAAGCGCTGGTCCGTGGGAACCTCGTTCACCGGATGTTCGAGATATGGACGTTCGAAGGCGAGCCCGACGTCAACGCGCTCCTACGCGCCCAAGGCACGGCCATCAAGCGGCGCGACGAGTACAGAGACTATCTGGCCGCCGTAGCAGACCGTTTTCTTGCCTCGCCGCTGGGCAAGCGGATAGCTGACGGCACGCGCGTGGATCGTGAGATCCCTTTCACGTTGAGGGTGGGCGATGCGTTCGTGCGCGGCACCATCGACGCGCTACTCGAGGACGGTTCGATCGTGGACTACAAGACCGGTCGCCACGATCCCAAGCGCCACGCACGCTACGAAACACAGTTACGTCTGTATGCCGCGGCCACCCGAAACCTGTGTGCGCAGGAGGCGCCAGGGGCCCGGCTGTACTACACGGACACGGGTGAGCAACACGAGGTCGACCTTTCAGCCGCCCTGCTCGACGAGACGATGGAACAGGCGAGACGGGCCATCGCCGCGTTGCGTGAGGCGCCGCCGTCATGATGCGCCGCCGCCGCGGATTCGGCGCGCTCCTGCTCCTTCTCCTTTTCCTGTCGCCGACCACCTGGGCGCAGTCCGGCTTGCTGCGTCTGAAGGACGGGAGCATCGAGATCCGCTACGCCAAGCGGGACGAAGCCACCGCCGAACGAGCCCGCGACATCCTCCGCGGCGCCATGTCTGATTACACGACCCGTCTGCCCGCCGGCGACGCCCCCATACACCTGACCATCGCCCCCTCCTTGACTGCGTTTCGAAATCAAGCGGGTGCGTATGGACGCGCGCAAGTGGGCGGCATCGCCAATCCCGAACGCGGCGCTATCGTCGTGAAATCGCCGCGCCTGCTACCGCCTGGACAGGACTACGCGGGCCTGCTGCGTCACGAACTGCTGCATGTCCTGATCGCCCGCAACACCGACCCCGCCAACGTTCCTCGATGGTTCAATGAGGGCATCGCGCTGGTGGTTTCGCGCGAGATCCGTTGGAGCGGTCCCACACGCCTCGCCCGCATGTACGTACGCCGCCGCCTCATTCCCTACCGCGAACTCAACATGGCCTTCGCGCCGTTCGGGAACGAGACCACGTTCGGCGACGCCTACGCCCAGGCGGCGTCCATGACCCACCACTTGATCGATACCATCGGCGAGGAGTCATTCTGGGAATTGGTGCGGGCAATGCAGCACACCAGCTTCGAACAGGCGCTGCGGCAACACGCCCAGATGACACCGGCGGAACTGTACGACACATGGCGGCGTTCGCTGTGGAAAGTTGCCCTGATCATGTCACTTGTGTCAGGATTCAGCGCGTTCCATTTGATGGTTGCCCTATTGCTGGTGGCCTTCGCACGAAAACGCCGCCGCGCCCAACGCTTGCTGCGGCAATGGGACGAGGAAGAGGACGCTCGTCTCTTCTCTTGGGACACCCTGGAACGGGATCCCGAACCTTGGGAGGAGGAGGGCGAGGAGGATACGTAATGGGCGATAAGGCCAGGCCGCGTGTGGCCGTCATCGGAGCAAGCGGAATCGGCAAGCACCACGCCAAGTGGTGGGCGCTGGAAGGCGCCGACGTGTGCGCCTTCGCAGGCACGTCGCGCGAGTCTGTCGCCAAGACCCACGCAGCCCTCGAGAACCTGTTCGGCTTTCAAGGCAGCGGCTACGACTCGATCGACGCCATGCTCGACGCCGAAAGCCCCGACATCGTCGACATCTGCTCCCCGCCACCGCTGCACTACGCTCATGCCCGCGCTATGCTCGAGGCCGGCTGCCACGTGCTGTGCGAGAAGCCGTTCGTCTACGACCCCCAACTGGACCGCGGCACACTCTTGGCCCAAGCGCGCGAACTGCTTGATCTGGCGCAGGCCAAGAACCTGCGGCTGGGCGTTTGCACGCAGTACTCGACCGGCGGACGGATGTACAACGAAATCTGGAACGAACACCGGGGCGATGAAACGGTGACCTTCTACCACGGCCACCTCGAGTCCCCCGCCAAGAACCGCGCCCCGGACCCGGTGCGGGTGTGGGTCGACCTGTCCCCGCACCCGATTAGTGTGATGCTCAAGGCCGCGCCGGACGGCACGGTCGCCTGGGACACGCTCCGCACGGCGTTCGAGGGCTACGAGGCCAGCGCCGAGTTCGACGTCATGCGCCCCGGCAAGCCGCCGCTGCAGTGCGTAATCGTCACCCGTAACGCCACCGAGCCACCCTTGAACGTGCGGCATTTCAGGTACAATGACTTCGAATTCGCCGTCGAGGGCGAAAACAACGCCGAGGGTATATACTGCGCACGCATCGACACACCCTGCGGACGGTATCTTAAGCGTGACATGATGCACCAACTCATCCACGATTTTCTCTCGGGTCATCTGGCGGCCCAAGCAGAGGAGTCCTTGCACAGTCTGGACATTATGCTGCGCATTCTCGACACGGCGGCGGGCTAGAGGCAACGGAGGCACACCATGGCCAGGATCGACGTTTCAAGCCTACGCCCACGCCCAGGACGCGCCTATCCACTGGGCGCGAATGTCCGCTACGACGGCATCCGTTTCGCGGTGGTCAGCCGACACGCCACCCGGGTCTGGCTCGCCCTGTTCGAGAACATCGCAGACCACCAACCGGCCATCGAGTTCGAGTTCAACTCCGACCGCTACCGCATCGGCGACATCTGGAGCATGTACGTCGAGGGACTGTCGGCCGGCACACCCTACATGTACCGCATGGACGGTCCTTTCGACCCCGAGACGGGCCACCGCTACGACGCCACCCAGTACCTCCTCGACCCCTACGCCAAGCTCATCGTCGGCGACGTGCAGGATCGCACCGCCAAGTGCCTGGCCGTGGGTGAGAAGCTGGACTGGGCAGACGACGTGGGCCCTAAGTACCCCGTGTCCGAGATGATCATCTACGAGACGCACGTGCGCGGGTTCACGGTGCATTCTTCCTCGGAAGTCGAACACGGCGGCACCTATCTCGGCCTGCTCGAAAAAATTCCTTATCTGAAGGATCTGGGCGTCACCGCCGTCGAACTGCTCCCTATCCAGGAATTCGGCGAGAACCGGATTGGGCGATGCAGCCTGGTCACAGGCGAGGAATTGCTGAACTACTGGGGCTACAGCTCGATCGGGTTCTTCGCCCCAACCGGCCGCTACGCCACACAGGGCGGCAATGGCGAGCAAATCAACGAGTTTCGCCAAATGGTCGCCGCCCTCCACGAAGCCGGCATCGAAGTCATCCTCGACGTCGTCTTCAACCACACGTCCGAGGGCGACCACCGCGGGCCCACGCTCTGCTTCCGCGGCATCGACAACACGATCTACTACATGCTCGACGACGACGGCGCCTACCGCAATTTCTCCGGCTGCGGTAACACGCTCAACTGCAACCACCCGCTCGTGCGCGACTTCATCCTCGACTGCCTTCGGTTCTGGGCCACCGTGATGCACGTCGACGGGTTCCGCTTCGACCTCGCCTCCATCCTCGGCCGCGACACCGACGGCAATATCGTGGAGAACGCCGTGCTGGTGGAGCGCATCGCCGAGGATCCGGCGTTGCGCGACACCAAACTCATCGCCGAGGCTTGGGACGCCGGGGGCGCGTACCAGGTGGGCTCGTTCGGCGACTTCCGCTGGGCGGAGTGGAACGGGCGCTACCGCGACGACGTGCGCCGGTTCTGGCGGGGCGACGCGGGCATGCGGAGCGCCTTCGCCACGCGCCTCACGGGAAGCGCCGACCTGTACCAGTGGGCCGGCCGCACTCCCGGCCACAGCATCAACTTCATTACCGCCCACGACGGCTTCACGCTCCACGACCTCGTGTCCT
>JAACEL010000424.1 GCA_011682535.1 Nitrospiraceae bacterium
AACCGACGCTCGATTTGACAGGGGCCTGGACGTCATGTACAGTATCTCTATAGGGTTAGTTGAGAAGGAGCGGATTGATGCTGATTACGCAGAAGAGCCGATACGGCTTGCGGGCCGTGTTCGAGCTGGCCAAGCGGTTTGGCCATGGGCCTACGAAGATATGCGACATCGCACGGGCCCAAGCGATTCCTCAGCGCTTTCTCGAAGCCATTTTGCGGGAATTGAAACAGGCGGGCATGGTAGAATCCCGGCGCGGGAGCGATGGCGGCTATTTCCTGCTTCGTTCTCCCGACAAGTTGACGCTCGACGATGTGCTCGTGAGCTTGCAGGGCCCGATCGACCCGATGGGGTGCATTCCTGGAGACGACGCCAGTGTCAATGGTTGCGACCTGTATGGCCGGTGCGTCTTCCTGCCTATTTGGGAAGCAACGCGTGACGCGGTCCAGCAGGTTTTCCGGCAGGCGACGTTCTCGTCGTTGGTACAACAGGAACGGAAACTCATCGCCAAGAACGCACAGAATATGGGTGGAAATATTTGATGTCAAGGAAGGGCAGCCATAGCGGGGAGGCCGTTGAGGCGTGGAACGCCGATGCGGTCCGTGCCGATTTCCCCCTGCTGCACTCCACGCGGGACGGGCGGCCCTTGCTCTATCTGGACAGCGCGGCGACCACGCAGAAGCCACAGGCCGTGATTGACGCCGTGGGCAAATTCTATGCCACCAGCAACGCCAACGTTCATCGGGGGCTCTATGCCTTGGGCGAAGATGCGACGGCGCAATTTGAAGACGTGCGTGTGAAGGCCCAGCGGTTCCTCCATGCGCCCACGCCCGAAGAGATCGTCTTTACGCGCGGCACGACGGACGGCATCAATCTCGTCGCACAGGCGTTCGGCCGCCGGTTCATCGGCCCGGGCGACGAAATTTTGATCACCGCCATGGAGCATCACTCGAACCTCGTGCCCTGGCAGGTGTTGTGCCGCGAACGCGGGGCCGTGCTCCGCGTGGCTCCATTGGACGAGACGGGGCGCATTGAGATCGGCCGTTTCGAGGAGTTGCTGAGCGAGAAGACAAAGCTCGCCGCCTTCGTCCATGTCTCCAATGTGCTGGGCACGATCAACGCGATTGAGCAACTCGTCCATTTGACGCATCAAGCCGGCGCGAAGGCGCTCGTGGACGGCGCGCAGTCGGCGGGCCACATTCCCGTGGACGTGACCGCGCTGGACTGCGACTTCTTCGCTTGTTCTGGACACAAAATGCTGGGCCCAACGGGCACGGGGTTGTTGTACGGCAAGGCGGAGTTGCTGGACGCGATGCTCCCCTATCAGAGCGGCGGCGACATGGTGCTCTCGGTTTCCTTTGAAGAGACGACGTACAAGAACGCCCCGCACAAGTTCGAAGCCGGCACGCCCAATGTCGCGGGCGTTGTGGGCTTGGGCGCAGCTATCGACTATCTGAATGCGTGCGGCGTCGAGCGCATCGCGGCGCACGAGCGGACTCTGGCGGCACACGGAACCTCGCTGCTCAACTCCGTCGATGGCCTGCGGCTGCTGGGTCCGGACGGCGAGAAGACGCCGATCTGGTCGTTTCTAATCGAGGGCGTTCACCCGCACGACGCCGCCCAAGTCCTGGATGACGAAGGGATCGCTATCCGCGCCGGACATCACTGCGCGCAGCCGCTGGTAAAGCATTTCGGGGTGTTGGCCACGGCACGCATATCGCTTGCGCTGTACGACACGTTCGAGGCGCTGGAAACGGTGACTGCCGCGTTGCACAAGGTTCACGCCGATGTACGCGGGCGCTGTGCCCTGTATAAGGACGCTATCGTGGAGCACAGTGGCAACCCGCGCAACTTCCACGACATGCCCGATGCCACGTGCCAAGCCGAGGGACACAACACGCTGTGCGGCGACCATCTGTCCGTGTTCCTCAAACTGAAGGACGGCGCGATTGCGGATGCCTCATTCAGCGGAACGGGCTGCGTGATCGCCCGCTCGGCCGCGTCGCTGATGACAACGGAACTGAAAGGTAAGACGGAGGAGTCGGCCAGGGCGCTCTCCGAGGAATTCGACCGGTTCATCGCCGAGAAGCCCGGAGCCCCCGTCAACACGCGTCTGCTGGGCGGGCTGGCCGCGCTACGTGAGATCCGCGAATATCCCGTGCGGACCAAATGCGCCAAGCTCGCCTTCCACACGATGCTAGAGGCGTTGGCGCGGAACAACGAGTCAACCCGGGCGGCGGTAAACGCCGGCGCCCTGTCGACGAGTGCGGGATTAAATATGAAGGTGGATGGGTAAATGAATGACAAGTTGACGGTACAAGAAGCGGCGAGCGTGGAAGAAACCCTGGAACGGATGCTGACTCGGCTGTCAGGCATCGTGCCGGAGTTCGAAATCGCCGCGAAGGCCGAGTTGGCCTTTAAGGTGAACCAACTCAAACGCGAGTGCAACGCCGTTATCCTCGGCCACAATTACATGGAACCGGCCCTGTACCACTCCATCCCCGACCACGTGGGTGACTCGCTGGGCCTCTCCCGGATTTCGGCGGAAACCAATGCCGACGTCATCGTCTTTTGCGGTGTGAGTTTCATGGCGGAGACCGCCAAGGTGCTCAACCCGGACAAGACAGTCCTCTGCCCGGTGGAGAAGGCGGGCTGTTCGCTGGCCGACGGAATCACCGCCGACGACGTCCTGCAACTCAAGGAGGACTATCCCAACGCACCCGTCATCACTTATGTAAACACCTCGGCCGAGGTGAAAGCCGTGTCGGACTATTGCTGCACGTCGGGCAACGCCAAGGGCGTGGTTAAACACCTTCTCGATGCGGGCCACGAACACATTCTGTTCTTGCCGGACGAGTTTCTGGCCCGGAACACGGCCGACGAACTGGGTATTGCCTATGTGCATGGGGCGGACGGCGAGCGGCCCAGTCCGGGCGAGCCGACGGTTATCGGGTGGCGGGCCCACTGCGAGGTGCACGAGTTGTTCACCGTAGAGGACGTGCAGAGCGTGCGCACCCAATTCCCCGACGCGGTCATTCTGGCCCACCCGGAATGCTCGCCGGAGGTGATCGCGTTGGCGGACGTTTCGGGCAGCACGGCGGCCATGGTGAACTACGTGCGCGACGTCGACGCGTCCCACTATCTGCTGCTGACCGAATGCAGCATGGGGGACAACCTGGCCGCGGAGTTTCCCGAGCGGGATATCCTGAGGCTTTGCAGTCTCCAGTGCCAGTATATGAATCTGATCACGTTGGAGGACACACTGCACTCGCTGCAGAAGCTCCAGTTTAAGATAGAACTGCCTGCTGAGATCATCGCGCGAGCGCGGGTTCCGATCGACCGTATGCTCGCGATCGCATAGCCGAACACCACGAACGCAAGCGAACCAGTCGAGTTAGCGTCCAACTCGTAAGGAAAGGCTGGTTGATGAAAAAAACGAACGAAAGCACCGGCGCCCGGAACGAGAAGAAGCAGACACTCGTTCACCGCGCCAAAGAGCCGCCTCCGGAACGTTCGCCGGAATTTGAGGGCTTGGTCCTCGAACACATGAACGTGCTCTACGCAGTGGCCGTCCGCCTGACCCGCAACGACGCCGACGCCGCCGACCTGGTCCAGAACACCGTGGTCAAGGCGCTTCGGTTCCACGCGAGGTTCAAGAAGGGCACGCACATCAAGGCGTGGCTCCTGACGATCCTGCGCAACACGTTCATCAATGACTACCGCCAAAAGGCCCGGCGGCCGATTCATGTGGCCCTAAGCGGGACGGAGCCGGCCACTGCGGCGTATTCGCCCGATCCGGTCGTGCGGAGCACGACCGGCAAACCCACTTCCAGCGAACTGCTCGAGTTGGTCAACGACGAGGTAAAAGGGGCCGTCGACAGCCTGCCCAAGGATTTCCGGGCGGCCGTCCTCATGGCCGACCTCGAGGGCCGGTCGTACAAGGAGATTGCCGAGGCACTCGACTGCCCCTTGGGCACGGTGATGTCGCGCATCTACCGCGGCCGGCGCCTGCTGCGGGAGCGGCTTCAAGATTATGTGCGGCATCGGCGGCTCGAGGGCTGCGGCGTTTAATTGCCCAACGCGCAAGGAATGGAACCATGGCACGCAAACCGATTTACCTGGACCACAACGCGACGACCCCGCTGCATCCCGAGGTGAAGGCTGCGATGGCCGACGCGCTCGACACGTTCGGCAACCCGTCCAGCCTGCATGGTTTTGGGCGGGAGGCAAAGACGTTGATCGACATCGCGCGCGACAGTGTTGCGGCGCTCGTCAACGCTACGCCGGAGGAGGTCGTGTTCGTGGGCAGTGGTTCGGAAGCCAACAACACGGTGCTGTCGGCGCTGTCGTGCGCCTCGGCGCACTGTAGAAACGGCATGGCGCCAGGTACGGACATCATCACGACCACCATCGAACACCCCTGCGTGCTCGATACGTGCAAGTGCCTGCAGGATCGGGGCCTCGCGGTGCAATT
>JAACEL010000425.1 GCA_011682535.1 Nitrospiraceae bacterium
CGGCTTCGGCTTCGGCTTCGGCCAGCGAGACCCCGACAATCGTGCCGTTCGGCGCGCCGCTGGACGCGTTCGAAGAAGACGAGGAAACGAATAGTGCCGCGCCCGAGTCCGCGTCTCGATCATACGCCTCGCGCGTAGGCCGGTATCTGGACCGCGCGGACCGGTTACGTTCGGCCGTGGGAACCGGAACATCGGCTTCGGATGCCGTTTCCACCGGACTGGCTCGTGGCGGAAGATCGCGGCTTCGACTGCGTGAGTCCGCGGCCCCGGACTCGGCGAGGGTACAGACGGGCGGGCCGTCCGAAAGTGGACAAGGCGCGGAGCTGGACGATCTCGACATGCTTGCCGCAGTGGCTCCGGGTACGTTCGGGCGTTCCTCGTTGCTGGCCGATGGAGCCGCCTCGGGCGGAGCCGTTCTGGCCTATGAACCCGGCATGAGCCAGGAGTTCTCATGGCACATGCCCGCGCTGCTGGGCGCCGTGTTGACGGCCGCCGGTGTGCTGAGTGTGTGGGCGCTCCGGCCGCGAAAACCGGCCAAGACACGATGACGCCGCGGACAGTCTGACGATGAGACGTAGACGCCTGACATATACATTGGCGTTGTTCGCGCTGCTGGCCGTGCTGACACCGGGGACGGGGTTGGCCGCGACACTGTCGGCAGGCGAACTGTCCGCCGCTCCGGGGGCACCGGAGATCCGCATCCCTATCGCGCTGGAGGCGGGTTCGCGGGAGCGCGTGGGTGGACTCCAGTTCGACCTGACCTTCGACACGGATGCGTTGTCGTTGAAAGGCGTGGTCGTGGGGGCCGCCGCCAAGGACGCCGCCAAGGACATCTACTTCAGTCCGCTGCCCTCGGGTAGCGCGCGGGTGATCGTCGCGGGGCTAAACCAAAACGAAATCGCGAGCGGCTTGGTGGCCGAGGCCATCTTCGCCGTCGCCGCCGATGTGCCGCAGGGCGAGTACGAGGTGCGGCTGGACGGGGTGGTGCTGAGCGACCCCTTCGGGAACCGCGTGCGCGTGAAGGCGGTGGCAGGTTTGTTGCAAGTCGGCGGCGACACGAACGGCGCGGGGTTTCGGCCCCGCAGGACGCGCAACATAGGCTGGGCCGCCTACGCCGTGGGCGCGGTGGTTCTGGCCGGTGCGGGCTTCGTGTGGACGAGGAGAAAGGGCGCAAAGACGGCATGATGTGGTCCGTAGTCTTGACATACACCGCCTGTTTCGGCGCTACGTTGACGGCGGGCGAGGTGCCGGCCGCGCCGGGCAGCCAGGGGGTCGCCTTGCCGGTCTCCCTCGCCCTGGACGCGGGAGAAGACGTAGCGTCACTCCAATTCGACGTCCTGTTCGACGACGTGCCGCTGGCGCTGCCCCAGGTCATCATCGGTTCCGCGGCCAAAAACGCCGAAAAGGAACTGAGCTTCTTCGCGCTCGGGCCCGACACGGTTCGCGTTGTGATCGCCGGGCTCAACCAGGCCGCCATACCCGAGGGCCCGGTGGCGCACGCACTATTCGATGTGGACGCGACCGCGCCTGAGGAGTTGACCGTCGTCACCTTGGGCTACGTCGTGCTGTCCGACCCGTTTGGGTCACAGGTGGACTCGGAGGTAGTCTCAGGCGGAGTCGACGTGAAGATCGGAGCAACATCCGGCTGCAACTCGCCAGGCGGCTCCGGGCCGGATGCCGCGCTGTTGGGCATGGTGGTAGTGGTGCTCGCATTCGGTATGGATCGCAGGTACGCTGCAGGAGAACGACGGCGATGAAGCGGAGACTCACGACATACGTGTTGCTTGGGGCCATCATGGCGACGGGCTTCGCGGGACCGCGTGCGTTCTTGAGTCTGGACAGCGACGCGAACGGCGACCGCCAAGTCAACGTGCTGGACCTCCAGGTCGTGGTAGCCGATGTGCTGAGCGGCCCGTCGCAGACCGGGCCGGCAGATGTAAACGCCGACGGCCGTGTCGACATCCTGGATCTGCAACGCATCCTGTCGCAGGCGGCCACGACCGACGCGCCCGAACAGGACGCGCCGGCCGAACGTGAGCCGAAGGCCGCGCCTCCCGCGCCGTTCGTGCCACGGATACTCGCCACAACCGGCCGGCTCACGGCCGATACCGACCACCGGATAGCGGCGCTTCGCGCCGCGTGGCCGAAGATACAACGCGTGGTGCCTATGACCGCGCAGACAGAGCGGTACCTGTACACGCTCACCCCGCACGCCCCTCCCAGGAGTGCGTAGTCTTCTGGGATCCGTATGTTCCGGCGCAGCGTCTCTCGTGCCCGGACGGCGGCCCCCATGCCCATGGGCTGACAATCCCATCGATCGTCGGCCAAGCACCATCCATATCTTGGACGGAAGACACAACTCCATTGGGAGAATTGTCATGGATACACACAAAGTAAGATTGTTGGTTGGAACGCTGAGCGTGGCGCTCTGCTGCATGCTCGGGGTGGCGTCGACGGCGGAGAACTTCTCGAATGCAGACCTGTGGGGCATCGACGCGGACGTCGATCGCGACGGGCTGATCAGCGCGACGGACGTGCAGCATGTGATCAACCGGGCCCTGGGCCTCGACGACGACACCGGCAACGTGCAACGCCGCCTGCGCCAGTTCGTCGTAGCGAGTCCGAGGGCATCGCTCAGTGTCTTGCCCCCTTGCGCCAATAGCTTCGACTGCCTGCGCAGCATCGGCGCCACGTATAACTTCCCGCGTGACGACGCCCGCATGGCGGTCCGGCCGGGCACGGTGATCGTGTTCCGTCTCGGCCGCGACCTCGAAGGCGTGTGGTACGAGGACGCCAGCGGCTTCCTGAGTACGCAACTGGTGGTCGACATGCGTGTCTGGAACGATACCGTCGAGACCCCGTGGGTCGCGATCGGCAAGGACGGCGCCTCGGGCGACGCCATCGGCCCCATGGTAGGCCGGGCAGAGGTAGGCGTGCGGCACGCGTTCAGGGAACCGGGCGAGTACCTGGTGCGGGCGCGTATCTGGACGCACGCCATCCCCAACAACGACCTGGACTGCGTGCCGGAAGAGCCGGCCACAAAACAAGACGAGGATCCCGACGTCGAAGCCCCGTGCGGCAGCGCGCGGTCGTACGATGAAGTCTACATCCTCGTGCGTGTGGCCGCGGTCGAGCCAACGCCGGCCGACGTGGCCTGGCAGAAAATCCCCGAACCCGTGATGCAACGGTTCGGCGAGCGGCTGAGTCAGCGGCTGCATGATTGTCAGGAGTTGGACGCCGAAGTGGAAGGCGTAGTCGAACCATAGACCAAATGCGGCGTGCGTGCGCTGGCTCGCCAGCGCACGCACGCCGCTCGCGCTTTCCGCACGAGATAGCGTATGCTATGCGGGAGTGAGGCGAGGCGATTTCCCAACGCGTTCTGTTCGGAATGCACAACGCCGGAGGTGGCTGGAAGGAGGACCGTATGTTTCGAGACCTGGTGCTGAAAAACAGAAGCTACCGCCGATTCTACCAAGACGTGGCGCTGGATGAAGAAACGCTGCGCGAGTTGGTGGACCTGGCCCGGAACACGGCGTCGGGCGCCAACTTGCAGCCGCTGAAGTACGCATTGTCATGCACGCCGGAACGGAACGCGCAGGTGTTCCCATGCACCATCTGGGCGGGCTATCTGCCGGATTGGCCGGGACCGGATGAGGGCGAGCGCCCGGCGGGTTATGTCGTCATCCTGGGCGACCGCGAGATCAGCAAGGGGTTCGGCTGCGACCACGGTATCGCGGCACAGACGATCCTCTTGGGCGCGACGGAGCGCGGGCTGGGTGGCGTGATGTTCGGCAGCCTGCGCCGCGAGAAACTGCTCAAGGTATTCGGACTGCCGGGAGATCGCTACGAAGTGCTGCTCGTCATTGCATTGGGCAAGCCAAAGGAAACCGTCGTCCTCGACCCCGTAGAAGCGTCGGGCGACATTCAGTATTGGCGGGAAGAGAACGGCACACATCACGTGCCCAAGCGGGCGCTGGACGACATCATCGTTTCCTGAGCCGTGGTCAAGACATGAAGAGACCTGAACGATGGGCAATTCCCTACGAGATCAGCTCCTGAAAAAGGGGCTCACCACCAAGAAACAAACCAAGGCAGCGGAGCGCGAAACCCGCGAAAAGGCGACGGACGAGCGTAAAAAGCGCAAGCAGGGGGAGGCCGTCGAAGCCGTAGACGCCGCGGCCGTAGCGGCGGCTAAGGCCCGCGAAGAAAAGGTTGCCCGCGACCGCGCGTTGAACCAGCAGCGCGAAGCGGAACGCGAGGCCAGGGAACGCGCCGCGCAGGTACGGGACCTGATTCTCAGTCATCACCTCAAGCACACCGAAGGCAGCGTGACACGCAACTTCCCCGACGGCAAGCGCGTGCGCAGCATTCAGGTGACGGAGGAGATCCACCGTAAGATCGCCAATGGCGCACTGGGCATTGTGTCGCTCGAAGGCAAGTACTACGTGGTGCCGGGAAGGGTGGCGG
>JAACEL010000426.1 GCA_011682535.1 Nitrospiraceae bacterium
TGCCCGGTGGGAGCATCTGCGGGCCAACGCCAAGCAGCCGACCATCGGCAAGCTCATCGACAACGCGATGGTGGCTATCGAGAAAGAAAACCCCATTCTCAAGAACGTCCTGCCAAAGGATTACGCCCGCCCCACGCTCGACAAACAGGCCGTAGGCGAGCTTATCGATCTGGTTGGCACTATCGGCCTGGGCGGCGCCGAGAATCGCTCTCAGGACATCCTGGGCCGCGTCTACGAGTACTTCCTCAAGCAGTTCGCCAGCGCCGAGGGCAAGAAGGGCGGCCAGTTCTACACGCCCCGATGCGTTGTCCGCCTGTTGGTCAACATGCTGGCTCCCCACGAGAACAGCCGCATCTTCGACCCCTGCTGCGGCTCGGGCGGCATGTTCGTCCAGTCCGAGGAGTTCATCGAGGCTCACGGAGGCCGTCGCGGGGCTGTCGCCGTCTACGGCCAGGAGTCCAACGCGACCACCTGGCGGCTGGCGAAGATGAACCTTGCCATCCGACACATCGACGCTAACCTCGGCACGGAACCGGCCGACAGCTTCCTCCGTGACATGCACAAGGACCTGAAAGCCGACTTCGTCCTGGCCAATCCGCCGTTCAACATGTCCGATTGGGGCGGCGCGGGGCTGCGGAAGGACGCCCGCTGGAAGTACGGCGTCCCTCCGGTGCGCAACGCCAACTTTGCCTGGGTGCAGCACTTCATCCACCACCTGACACCCACTGGCACGGCCGGATTTGTCCTGGCCAACGGCTCGATGTCCTCAAACCAGAGCGGTGAGGGCGATATCCGCAAAGCCATCGCTGAAGCGGACCTGGTGGACTGCATGGTAGCCCTACCAGGGCAGCTTTTCTACACCACGCAGATCCCCGTCTGCCTCTGGTTCCTGACCCGCAGCAAGGGCAACAAGCACTTCCGCGACCGCCGGGGCCAGATCCTGTTCATCGACGTCCGGAAGCTCGGCTCGATGGTGGACCGAACGCACCGTGAACTGACCGATGAGGACATTGCCTGTATTGCTGACACGTACCACGCTTGGCGTGGCGACAAGGGCTGCAAGCAGAAGTACGAGGACATCGCCGGGTTCTGCAAGTCGGCCACGGCCGCCGACATTGCCGGTCACAGCTACGTCCTGACCCCCGGCCGCTACGTGGGGGCCGAGGAAGTTGAGGACGACGGTGAGCCGTTCGAGGAGAAGATGGCGCGGCTGTCGAAGAGGCTGGGAGAGCAATTTGCAGAGTCGGCCAAGCTGGAGAAGTCCATCCGGGGGAATCTCGATAGGCTTGGCTACACGCTGGAGAACAGAGAAACTTGAGATCACAGGATGTGACCTCATGCCAAACACATGGCAACACGGAAGCAAGAATGGCCCAGCAGACAGCAAGAAGCCTTTGGAGATGGGATTGTGGCCCAAAAGAAACGCCCCCTTGCGGGAGCGTCAGCCCGGAGATGCTATCTCCGGGGGGGTTACCTTACCTGTACTACTGAAATATTACTGATATCGGGTCCGCTGTCAAGTAGAGTTCAAGGATTTTTTCGACAATGGCACAACAACCCCCAGTTAAGCGCGTTATCGCCTATATTGACGGCTTCAACCTCTATTTTGGCCTCCGCGAGAAGAAATGGCAACGGTACTACTGGCTCAACGTTCAGGCCTTGGTCCAACGGTTCCTCAAGCCTGACAGCCGCCTGGTGTTCACGAAGTATTTTACCGCTCGGATTTCCGGTTCCCGTCCGGGAGACCCGACCCACAGGGCGCAGGAACTGGATGCCAAGCGGCAACGCCAATGCGACTTTCTGGACGCCCTCGGCACACTGCCGCACTTGCGCATCTACGAGGGGCATTACCTCAGCAAGGTAGCGAAGTGCTTCCACTGCAACCGCTCATGGCAAACTCACGAGGAGAAGATGACAGACGTGCAGATTGCCACCGAAATGTTGACCGACGCCTTTGGCGACGCATTCGACACGGCTCTGCTCATTTCCGGTGACAGCGACCTTGTGCCGCCCATCCGAGCCGTCACGCGGCTGTTCTCGGGGAAGCGTGTCGTTGTAGCGTTTCCGCCAAAGCGTGAGTCAGGCCAACTCAAGAAGGTCGCGGACGCCTTCTTGAATATCGGACGTGGCGTACTCAAGCACTCGCAGTTCCCGGATCAGGTTGTGAAACCGGATGGCTACGTGCTGAATCGCCCCACCAAGTGGCGATAGGCGATAGTGAGAAATGGGGGGAAGGGGTATGGGTGACACAGCAAACTGGATTGGGATCGGCATCTCTGCCAGTTCCGGGGTCGTGGCGATCATAGCCTTGTGCAAGAGCAGCAGCGCACAGAAGAGGGCTATTGATGCCCAAAGGCAAGCGACCGAGGCGCAGAACCGAATTGTCGAAATTGAAGAAGCCAGGGAGAAAGACCGGAGTCTAGCGAAGAAGAAAGCTCTCCTTGTAGCTTCACTGATTAGGGAACAGACCGGCCAGGTGCGCCGGCATAGTGCGCCACGGACTCGTGACTTGCTTCGAATCGAAAACCGTGGTGATGGCTCCGCTCACAATATCGTCGTCATAGTTGACAACAAGCCCGTGCTTAAGCATCCGGCGATTGGCCATACATCGGTCCGCCATGTGAACCCTGAAGAGATAACGAAGATCGGGCCGCAGCCAAGCCAGTTTCAGTATCTATTGGCCCTAAGCCGAGAGTGCGTGCCACCGTTTGATGTGAGAATCACGTGGGATGATGATTCAGGAGAACCTGGGGAGTATGAAACCGTGGTTTCCACTTGAAGCAATCCCAGCGGCTCTGAAGGGCCTGGGGTACAAGCTGTGAGAGGAGTGTAACATGCCCGAAAGTATTCCATCGGACGCCATCGGCACGCTTCGCGAGTGTTTGGCGAACCTCAAGAATACGCCGACCTACCGCCAGATTGTCGAGCCGCGCGACGGCGTCCTCGCTCGCTTTCAACCGGTGTTCTCTCTGGATCACATCCCGCAACTTACAGAGGATGAATTTCGGTCCTTCCTGCTGTTCGAGAACAACCATCACTGGACAGGCCTGCAGCGTCAGGGCAGCCGCATCTTCTCGGACATGGCGCTCCTGCGGGACACGCTGGCGCAGCTCTTGGACGAAGCACAGCCCATCCATGATCGCTTGAATATGGTGAACAAACGCATGATAGGCATCGGCAAGGCAATCGCCACGGGGATCCTCCTCATCGCCTACCCCGATCGCTATGGCGTGTGGAATCGCACATCTCGAGGCGGCATGGTGGCCTTAGATATCTGGCCAACGTTCGAATGGGGCGAGTCGTTTGGCCAAAAATACGTTAAGATTAACCAAGTCCTGCTGCAACTGCGCGACGCACTTCAGACTGATCTTTGGACCCTGGATGCAATCTGGTGGGCGCTGGCCAATGAGGAATTCCTTACTCAAACGCCTGTCCCGGACATCAGGCCAGGCGTTGCCGATGGGCCTATCGCCCCCTCGAATCAGCGTTTTGGTCTGGAGCGGCACTTGCACGAGTTCCTGCGTGACAACTGGGACCATCTCGACATCGGCCAGCAGTGGGCCATATATGCTGAGGATGGTGACGACGAAGCCGGCTCCGGCTATGAGTACGTCTGTCCCGTGGGCCGCATCGACATCCTGGCCAAACACCGCACGGATGCCAAGTGGCTTGTCGTCGAGTTGAAGAGAGGCCCTTCCAGCGACCAGGCAGTCGGCCAGGCACTGCGCTATATGGGGTGGGTTCAGCAGCACCTGGCCCAGGACGGCGAGGAAGTGCGCGGCTTGATTATCAGCCACGACGCCGGCGACTCCATCCGTTATGCCGTCAGCGCCGTGCCGTCCATCGACCTGCGGCTTTACGAAGTCGAGTTTCGTCTGAACGAACCGGACGCGATAGACGCCGAGATGCAGGAGGGCGGCGATGACTGAGACGACCTCCTGGCCCGTTGTGAGCGCCGTCAACATGGACGCCGTGCGGGGCTTCCTGCCCGTTCTGGAGGCCGAAGGGTTCAGCGCGGGTGAGTTTGTCAGCGAACCCGGCACCTTGCCCTTCTACGACTTCAACCCGCACGTCATGGCGCTCGTCAAGGCCCTGTATGACAACAACTGGATCGTTCCCAGCTTCGACTGGGTGGATTGGCACGAGGGGAACCACTACCTGAACGACGAGAAAGCCTTGCCCGACGTGGATGTAAGGACGCTGCAGAAGCTGTTCACCCTCATCGTTCGCCAGGACCGCTTCTGTGAAGGCTCCCTCGGTTCCGTGGTCGATGGTGGCCTTGTCACAGCCATTTTGCGCCGAGTTCGCGAGCTACAAGATTCTGAACATGAACGCGGGCAATCCGGCGAGGGAGCGGGCGATGGCCAGTAACCAATGGAAGCAGGTAAGGCT
Organism: Nitrospiraceae bacterium; assembly: GCA_011682535.1. GTDB lineage: Bacteria > Hydrogenedentota > Hydrogenedentia > Hydrogenedentales > SLHB01 > JAACEL01. The sequence goes on from JAACEL010000426.1 coordinate 4,393, forward strand.
CGGCGGCCTGATAGACATCAAGCACGGCTACGCTTTCGAGGGTAGGTACTTCCGTGATGAGCTA
>JAACEL010000427.1 GCA_011682535.1 Nitrospiraceae bacterium
CTGCATCTGAAGGGCCATGGCCCCCATCAGCCCGTTGTTGCCGCCGCCGTAAACCAGGGTGTGGCCGCGCCCGGCCATCAACCGCCCCAACTCCCGGGCCGCCCGGTAATGCACCGCCTCCAGGTGGTCGCTCGAAGAACTGTAAACGCAAATCGATAGCGGCACGATCTAACCTTTCTGCCGTAGGGGCACGGCACGTCTTCGATCCTGAGCTGGTCGAAGGACAGGCGCCCGTCTGATCCCAGGCTCCAGAGGCGCCCGGCCCTCTCTTCGGCCGGTCTGTCCCAAGGAGAAGGGAATTGTAAAGGCGGGGCCGCTCGCAGACAAGGCGCCTGTTCGCAGTGTGCCGCCGCAGGTGGCCGACATTGCCGACAAAAGGGAGCGCCGCACCCGCCTGGTCGCCCACGACGTTAAACGACAAGACGATGTCGCCCGGGGCACTGGCGGCCCGACGGCCGCCGATGATGTTCCAGACCAATGGATCTTCGGTCGCCTCGATGGTCACCAACCCGGTGCTGGTGCCTTCCAACTCGACCGTCGCCGTGTAACTCGTGTTGCCGTTCGGGTCGTCGTCCACGGAGATGGTCAGCACACACATGTGCCGGTCCTGTGTGGTGGTGGGTGTGTTTTCGTAGCACCAGTCATAGTCCAGCGCCCCGCTGATTTCCAAGGGCAGTGTCAGCGTGCCTTCATTGGCGACCCAACACAGCATTGTCTGGTCAGTTGATGTTAGGACCTCGGGAGAGGACTGTGAGCCCGAGTAGTTCTCAACGGTTGCGGAAAGGTCAGACACGGGTGAAGCTCTCCCACGGGCTACCCGGTTCGATGAACAACGTGCCGACCCCCTGCCGCTTCAGCCACTTCTTGACGACCTTGCATGCGAACTCCGGGCCGTTGTCGCTGCGAAGGTATCTCGGCCGGCCGCGAATGGCGAACAACTCCGCCAAGGTCCGAACCACATCCCGGCCCCGGAACCGCCGACCCACCTCGATCGTCAGACACTCGCGCGTGAACTCATCCACCACGTTCAGCAGCCGCAAACGGCCGCCGCCCTCCGTCCGGTCACTGACGAAGTCGTAGCTCCAGACGTGGTTCTTGTAGCGCGGCTTACGACGGTGGCAGGCATTGGCGCCATGGCCCAATGGCCTGCGTTTACGGGCCTTGCGGCGTATCTGCAAGCCCTCGGCCTTCCACAGCCGATGCACCCGCTTGACGTTCACAGGCCAGCCGTCTCGACGCAGCAAGACGGCAATCCGGCGGTAGCCGAAACGGGGCCGCTTCATCGCCAGGTGATGCATCGCCTCGATCAGAGCTCGCTCATCGCCGGCGACCTGCCGGCGGTAACGCTGGCTGGAGCGGGCCTGGCCAACGGCCCGGCAGATACGGCGCTCTGAATAACCCAGCCGCCCGCCGAGGTGCGCCACCGTCCTTCGCCGACCGGCTGGGCTTACAAGTTTTTTGACTCGATCTTCCGGCAGACCTCCTTGACCGTCAGCCCCTGGCCCAAGGCCACGTCCGCCTCACGCAACTTCGAGACAATCTGCTCCGCTGTAAATCGTTTCACCCTAAGGGGCTGTTGCAATACCCCGGACTTTGCAGCCGGCCGCAGTAGGTCGGGGGTATTGCAATAGTCCCTAAGCCTCCTTCCGACTCCATTGTCGGCCGAGACTCGCATTCAACTTGGATCAGTTTTTGGGGAGCAGGCCAGTCCGTGATCAGTGCCGCAGTATTCTTTCGCAGAACAAACAGCTTTTTCTTGGGTTTCGCCTGATCCCCGGTTACCGGGTCCACGCCCCCCGACTCGGTGACATTGTCCGCACCTGCGGGCAAGACAGGATCTTCCGTGGGAGGGGGCTCGATGTCGCGGAAGTAACCGCTGATAAAGCCTTGCGTCCGAATGGCATCTTGCTTGCGGTCTTTCATACCGTAAACAGTCTCGGCTACCCGCTTGGGCTTGTTGGGAGAGAAGGTCAGCAGGCGATAGGGGGGATTGCCGCCACCGGCCAGCAAACCTGGTATTTCTCGGCGAAGTTGGTCTCGCCCAATGGCCTTGAGCGGCTTCTTTTGCTTTTCGCACACCTGCAGCAGAACATGGATGTCTCCTTGTATGTCCAGCACCATCGCGGACCACCACCAATAAAGCGAGAATGGGCTGCGGACCCGGAAACACTCCCCGAGAAAACGAAACGGTTTTCTTGGCTCGACCCTCCAGTTAACTTTCTCCGTTTCCCAGAAGATGCTGAGGGACTTTCCCATCCTGGCATCCCTGACATAGTGACGCATCACTGCTTCCCATGCTTCGTAAGGCTTGAGTGCCTGAAAATTCTCCGGAAGCGAGAAAACCTGGTCTTCGGGCAGTTCAAGCAGCAAGACCCTTCTCAGATTCCTCAGCAAACGTTTCGGCCCCACCCCATTGGCCACTACAAGCCTGCGAACCGCGGCAAGGTCCTTAGTGTCCTCGTACAGCCTCGTCATCAAGACTACATCGATTGCTCCGGTGATCGCGACAGCCAGGACAAAGTTGCCGTAGCCTCCGCGATCCAGGAAGGCGTTGCGAACGCGGATAAGAGCCATAAGCTCCTTTTCGGATTCGGGAGTGATGGGTTGGGCGGCAATCCTGATAAGATCCTGGGTGATACCGTCGCGCCACCTGACCGCCATTTCGATGGCCGGCTTCATTCCTCCGGGAACGCCGGCCACGCCTTGTAAGGTGATAATCGGCAGGTCGATTTGCTCTGCAGCCTTCGTTTTACTCAGAGATTCTTTGACCTCGGGCCAAGGCGATTTCAGCAAGACCCCGGCCTGTGGTCCTGGGGGTTCGCCGGCAACCGCGAAAGGGCCGAAGCAAACCATTAAGGCAAGCATGCCGATGCCATTTCGCATTCTTTGGGCAAAGCGTTTCATTTCGGGTTCCTCCATACCTCTTGGAACGTAACCGTTCGGGCTGCTCGGCCCTGTTTTTCCCTGAGCGATGGGTAAACGCTCAGTGAAGGTGCGTGCCATGCACGCACGCTGTTCAAACCAGTCATTAAACAGCGTGCGTACAAGTACGCACCCTACTTGCTAACCAGTCCGCAACACCCCATCAAGAAAAATAGGTGACTGTCCCTCCGAAGTCACCCAGGTTTACGGCAAGCCCACACACTCACTTGTCGGTTTTCCCTGCAGGCTCAGGGGGCCCAGCATTCTTCTCCTGGGGCTTATCCGGCAGCACATCTTCGGTTGCCTTTGATTCTCCTTGCTCTTGCTTGGCTTTTAACTTGCCGCGAAGCGATTCTGCCTTGTATTTGGCCCAGACCTCGTCGATACTCTCCGCCAAGGTCAGTGCCTCTTGGAGTTTCCCGCTTTTGCAGAATACGCGAATCCTGAAATACAGGCCCGAGATCTGCTCTCGCTTCGTCGGTGAGGCCTGTGCGAATTCAGTCCCCAAGGATTCGTGCACCTTTTCGAATTGCTTCAGAGTCGAGCACCATGCCGCCAGTGCAAGTCTCACCCGAGGTTCGAACATCGAGCCTTTGTGCTGTTTCAAGAATTGGTTGCATTTCTCAATCGCCTCGTCCCCACTGGCCCGCAGAATTGCCGCGAAATCCTGATACTCATTTTCTTGCTCGGCAGTTCGCGCCTTGACCTCAACCTCCACTACATTGCTCTCAATCATACCCACCCTATTGCGGTCAGGTTGGTAAGAGATGTGTATCTTGAAAGAACCAGCGTAGAGTCCCCGCGGGAACCAAATGCAGATGTCAAGCTCCCTCTGAAGCTGCTGAGCTGGCCGAAGTGTAACATCAGGCTCCGCCAAAACGATAACCATGCGCTGCGGCCGCAGCAGCTTGCCTTCCTCCGACTCAACAATTATTCTCAGGCGGGCAAAAGGCTGAAGAGGCGAGACAGTCACTTCCCTGTCGGACAGATTCTTCAGGGTTACGTGAAGGTCGAAATTTTCTCCTGCGGTTACCACATTCTTGGCAGTGGACAACTTCACACCTAATTGCGGCTCGGCAAGCTTGGAGGCGGTCTCGTCCGCCGACACCGCGCCTCCCACCACCATAAGCACAAGGGCAGCCACACAAGAGATTCTTTTCAACATCGTGATTCCTCCTAACATCATGGTTTTACCCTAAAGTACCCGGGAATGGCGGGGCCGAAAGTAGCCCAATAGCCATTATTGAGATATGCCCCTGGCTCCACTTGGCCGCTCATCGCATGTTGCGGCTCCGGCGGGCCATAGAAATCCACAAGGCCGACGACATGGCCAGCTTCATGGCCAAATACGTTTGCCACCGCTTCATCACCTAATGCGAACATCTTCACGCTAGCACCATTCGCATGGGCAGCGGCGGCGGTGCCCATTGCACCACGGGTACATCCAGTAAACGAATTCCCGGAGCGGATTGAGTACGTAATTATCTCGTCGTCAATCTTGATAGCCCCGCCATTATACCTGTAGAAAATTGGTTCACTGGAATCGTGGTGACACTGTCATCAATGGCCGCCGTCAACTGGGTCCCATTACCAAGCATCTTGTCTTGGTCAACATAGCAGTGATCGAGTGTGTTTGGAACGTGGGGTTCCGCAGTATAAGAGGTCTCGCCCAAAACATAATCACCTTCCAATTCTTTCTTCTCAACCTTGATCGCAGTTTGAAGGTCGGGGCTTAATGTGGCAGTCTCGCTGCGCTCGTTGATCCGTCTAGTAGCAGCAGTCCATTCGCTGCTCGTGATAGCATGCACAGGCGCCCCCAGATTCGCGGTTGTGAAGATACCTGCCGCGCCGGCCGACGTGACATCGTGGTCTCTGTAAATGAACACACCCTTCTTCACTGGGTCCGTACGTGTGTGGGTGCCGTTTACAAGGAAGCCGCGATATTCTTGATATCGCGACAGGTGGTCGCCATCGGTGTTGTTTCCTGCGGGGTTCCAAGTCATCGACTGCACCGCTATTGCTGCCGGGGCCTATATTGCCTGACCAGTGGTCAGAACAGTAGTTGTTGTCAGCGTCGCTTGGAATTTTCCTGTCTATCTGCAAGACTATGCCGGAAACTGTATTCAGAGCGATTCTGACCTCACAATAACCGCCAAAATCCTTGCAGTAGAAGTCCACTGAGGCCTTGCCGCTTGCGGGCGCCGCTATTCCAACAGTATCTTCGCTGCCGGAAGCGAATGAATAATCATTGTCGTCAGTTGCAGGCGTAGCGCCGGAATTCATGCAGAAGCCCGGTTCGTCGCTAGACGAGATTATCGTGTACGTCACTGACGAGATCGGCGACCCCGCGGGCTCAGTGATGAGCTTCATGTGTTGCCCCGCACTGTAAGTCACTCCCGTGAAGCTTATCTTCGGCGATGCCCCTTCGTATCCCGGCATGTACCCCACAATACCATCAACTGCGTCATCGGTATCGCCGTCGGCATTGACATCGAGGTCGATCTTGAACACGGTGTACTTCACCGGCCCCTCACAGACGTCCTTGTCATCTGTGTCGCGATAAAGGAGTGTCAGCCCGCTGTCCTTCATGTCCGTGCTAGCTTCATAGCCCTCGACCCAGCGGTCCTGGTCCTTGATGTCGGCTGCGAAGGCCGTCTTCTGGTCCCCATCAGACAGATCGTAGACCTTCTCGGTGTCGCCGGCCTGGTCGAAGACGATCTCCTGGCCCGCGCCCTTATCGGAATCCTTCCAGAGCTTGATCTTGGTGTCGTCGCGTTTGATGACCACCTTGCCCGTATCCAGCAAGGTGTTGAAACTGAAGCCGAAGTGGACCTTTACCATGTCGTCCT
>JAACEL010000088.1 GCA_011682535.1 Nitrospiraceae bacterium
CCAGGACAACAACGGCCACACAATTGCTGCTTTCCTCTGAGTCCTCCGTGTCCTCTGTGGTTAGGAGAAGGGCTGGAGCGAACCACAGAGGACAAGAGTGACCGGGAAAGTAAGACATGAGACGGATGAGTGGAACGCCGCACCATGCGGGAAATGCGACGGCTTGGACAGCCCTCCTCGCGCTGCTATGCCTTATCACCCCCCTGGCCACCGCGCAGGACGCCCCGCCGTTACCGCCCGGCCTGGGAGCGGAGACCACCCCCGAAGCCCCCGCGTTGCCCCCCGGACTCGGCGGCGGTGACACGCCCGCGCTCCCGCCGGGCTTGGGCGAACCCGGCCAGGAACCCGCGCCCGAAGCGAATGAGGACAAGACGCGTCTGATCGATCGGCTACCGTTCCCGCTGCATGGCTACTGGGACGCGCGGGCGGCCGTCCGCACCCGCAACGACGCCGCGCAACCCGACGACTCGCCGATGGCGGAAACGCGCCTCCAGTTGAAAACGGAGAAGGCGTGGGGCGACGTGCTCTTCGAATTCACCGGCGATGTCTATCTCGATGCGGCCCGGGAACGCGCCTATGGCGACTTGCGGTCGCTCCGCCTGACCTGGTCGCCCGTCGAACAGATCGACATCCGCGCGGGACGCCAGGTGCTCACGTGGGGCACCGGCGACATGCTCTTCATCAACGACCTGTTCCCCAAAGACTGGCAGTCGTTCTTCATCGGCCGCGACGTCGAATACCTCAAGGCCCCGGCCGACGCAGTCAGAGTCGGCTGGTTCAATGACCTCGTCAATATCGAAGTCGTCTACACCCCGCAGTTCGCGCCCGACCGCTATATCACCGGCGAACGCATCAGCTACTGGAACCCCCTCGCGTTTGGGTGGTCGGGCGAAGATGGCCAGGTCAACGCCAACCCCCCCAGCGCCTGGTTCGAGAACGACGAGGTTGCCGTGCGCCTCTACCGCAGCGTCGGCGCCTACGAACTGGCCTTCTACGGCTACTCGGGCTATTGGAAGAGTCCCGGCGGACAACGCCTGTTCCCCATGCAGGCCACGTTTCCGAAACTGCGTGTCTACGGCGCCAGCCTGCGCGGGAAGGTGGGCAAGGGAATCGGCAACATCGAGTTCGGCTACTACGACTCCTATCAGGATCGCTCCGGCACGAACCCGCTGGTCAACAACAGCGAACTGCGCCTGCTCGTCGGCTATGAACAGGAGATCGCCAAGGAGTTCACCGGCGCGGTGCAGTACTACCTCGAACATATGATGGACTATGACGCCTACATGGACACGCGCATCTTCCTCATCCCCGCGCGCGACAAAGACCGTCATGTGCTCACGCTGCGTCTAACCAAGCTGATGATGAACCAGAACCTGACCCTGTCGCTCTTCACCTACTACAGCCCGTCCGACGGCGACGCCTATCTCCGCCCGAATCTGAAGTACAAAGTCAACGACCACTGGACAATCGACTTCGGCGGCAACGTGTTCGCCGGCGAGTCGGACACCAGTTTCTTCGGCCAATTCAAGAACAACTCGAACGTTTACGCCGGATTCCGCTACGCGTTCTGAGCCGGACGCCGGGGGCGTATTGTGGCGCACCCGAAGAGCCGGATAACGTCTGAGCTTGCCGCGCGCGCCCGCCACGGCGAAGCAAGCTGGATTTGGATTATGAGGAGTCTCCATGAAGGCCTTCCGCTCATCCGCGCAGTTCTACGACGCCCTCTCGAACCGGGGCGCCCGCCTCGAACGCGAGGGGCCGCTGCTGCTCGACGTGCTCGGGCAAGCCCCCGGCACGCGCGTGGTCGACGTGGCCTGCGGCACGGGCCTGCACGCCGAGTTCCTCGCGCAACACGCGGCCATCGTCACCGCGATCGACATCAGCGAGGAGATGGTGGCCTATGCGCGCCAACACCGTGGCGGCGCCAGCGTCGAGTTCCGCACCGGCGACATGAAGGCGCTTGACGGCGGACCCTGGGACATGGCCGTGTGCCTCGGGAACTCGCTGTCGCTCCTGCCCTCGCTCGCCGACCTGCGCGAAACCTTCAAGCGCCTGTACAACGCGCTCGCGCCGGACGGACGTTTCCTCGCGCAGGTCCTCAACTACCGCGCGCCTTCGGCACAAAAACCCCGCCACCGGGTCGAATGTAAGGTCGTCGATGGCGTCGAAGTCACCGCCGTCAAGAGCCTGGTCCCCCAAGGGGATCGCACGCTCCTCTCGTTGGCCTTCTTCGACGTCGAAAGCACGCCGCCCTCCTCCCTCCCCGAAACCGCCGTGCTGCTCAACATCACCGATGCCCAACTCATCGAAGCCGGGAAAGCCGCGGGCTTCAAGTCCGCCTCCCTCTACGGCGGCTTCGACCGATCCCCATACGTACCGGATGAATCGAGCGACGTCGTTGGCGTGTGGGCCAAGTAAGAGATCCGCCCGCCTTGCCCCGGCATCAATCCGTGAAGAAGTAGCCGTTGACACCACCCCACCGTTTCATTAGCCTGTCCGCGGGGAATGGGACGCAGTGCCCGGGTGGGACGGAAGCGGAAGAGGAGAGCGTGCGCCATGATGACTGTGTCGGACTGTGCGAAGTATCAGCGGCACCGCGCGATGCGCGATGCAGGCCCGGCCAGCCGCACCTTCCTGTACGAACTGGCATGGCCCCTCCTCTTGTTCGCCAGCCTCGGCGCCATCACCTGGGCCGTGCGCGGCACCGGCGGCTGGGACGGCATCGAAGGCACCTACTTGCCCGGCATGAGCTGGGGCCTGCTCTGGTATTACCTCTGCTACCGCAAAGGCATCGACGCCCGCAACATTCCCTTCTGGCTTGGCCTGGGGATCGCGCTGGGCGGCGAACTGGGCTATGGTCAGTACGTCTCCTGGATGCAGGGCCGGTTCCAAGTCGCCGACGGCACCATTCCCATCGCCAACTCCGCCGGTTACCTCTGGTTCTTCATCTGCGGCATGGGTTGGGCGGCGCCCGGCGCCATTTTCCTCGGCTGGGCGCTCAGCGAAAAGACCTCCCTCCTGCGGTGGACCATGCGTGTCGTGGTTCCGCTCGGCGTGGCCTATCTCGCGTGGTTCCTCGTTCAGAAACAGCCCGCCTGGTTCTTCCCCCACTACGACACCGGCATCTACGCCGAGCTGTGCGACCCTCTCGAACGCACCGTATACACAAACACGCAGAACTTCGGCGTGGTCGCCTGGTGGCTGGGTGCGATGATTGTCGCCGCGTTCCAGAGGGACAAGTTCACCCTCGTCGTTGGCGCCATCGTCGGCATCGGCTTCGGGCCCGGCTTTCTCATCAGCGCGCTGTGGTGCTGGGGCTACACCTACGCTCCCGGCTTCACCGACTGGTGGAAGATGTGGGAACTCCACGCCGGATTCAACCTCGGCATCCTCTACGTCATTACCCTCTACTGGGCCACGCGCCAGGTCGACAAGGCGCACGAACCCGACGGCACGCCGCGCGCGGCCCCGGCGCCCTCCCGCATTCCCCCGCGCGTGGTCGAGTGCCTAAAAAACATCTCGCTGATCATGGCCGCCTTCGTCCTGTTCTTCATCGCCTTCAAAGGCGGCACCTACGGCATGGGGCTCTACATGGAGTTCTACGGCATGGCGGATTTTGACCAATACGATTGGCCCGCGTCGCGCGTGTGGCTGTTCGCGCCCTTCCTCACCGCCATCGCCGGGCTGACGCTGTTCGCCATCGCACGCGCGATCTACCGCGCCTGTAGTGACAACTGGCGCAACCAGGAAGTCCCCCGACTGCCCGAACGCATCGCCGCCATGATGTTCATCCTCACCTTCATCGGCGCCGTCACCATCTGGACCACCGGCGATACCCGCACCGGCGCCAAGATCGGCACCCTATACGTCGTCTTCCTCGGCCTCGCCTTCGCCGCCTACAACCGCCTCAACGCCCACTTCGACGAAATCGACGCGCAACGTTGACAGGATCAAACAGCATTGACCGGATGCATCCTGACGGCACTCCGAAATTTGAGAGGAAACAGGAACTTACCCAATCGCTGGCACACTGCCGCCCCCGATCCGTTTGACGATAGGGGAACGCGACAGGCAGGACGAGATTTCTCCCTATCGGTCGAAATGACATGAAGGGTGAGCCAAGTCGATGGTCTCCCACTCAACCCGGACGCGAGACGGCGGCAGGGGGCTCGTGAAGAAGTCCGCCCCGCAGCCCCGGCTCCTCGCAATGACGTGCGTCACGCAACCGCGTGACGCGCCGCTACACTAAAAGGGGATCTCTTGGGGCATGTTGACGTCATCTTCGGGCGTAGAGGGAGCGATCTTCCTCGTTCGCGTCACGTTTCCGGGCCAAGACACCCGTTGCATTGGACGTGGACAGATCCTATACTCTTTCTACTCATCCGTGCCGCATCCGGCACGCGGAAAGGACGTCATGCACGCGGAAGACCGGACCATCCATTTCTCGACCGAACTCCTTCACGGCCCCCAAAAGCACGATCAGCAGGTGCTCAAGAAGCTCTATTACGACCTGTCGCAGACGCGCTTCCCGTACGATAGCAGCGAGTTTAGCGCGCCACCGCAATACAAGTTCTACTCCCGGCGGGGAAGCAAGACCCAGTCCGTGGCGGTGTTCCTGCCGGACCGTATCCTGATGCTTGAAGAGTGGACCGACCTGTCATTGGCCGACTTCTGCGAGAAGATCCGCGAGGTCGCCCGACTCGCCATGCCCGCCCTCGGCATCCCGCAGTTCATCGCACAAACCGCCACTATCCGCTCGACGTTCGCACTCACCCACTTCGACGACGCCCGCGTCTTCTTGCTCGACCACGCATGCCAGCAGGCCGACCGCATCGGCCCGCACTTTCGGCGCCCGGTCGCCGTGGGCGGGCTGCGGTTCGTGCTGCCCGAAACACCCGAGAACCCGGGCAACTTCCACGTGATCATCGAGTCGTTCCGCCACAGCCTGCGCGAGGTGTTCGTCGAGGTCAAGGCCGTGTTCCCCAACCAGCGGATTGACGTGGAAGGCATGGACGCCGCCAGCGCCAACATCCAGGCCATCCGCAGCTTCATCAGCGCCAACATCTTCCCGTATCTCAACCAATACGACCATCCTCAGGAGAGTCTGTCGTGAGCGAAGCCTGTATCCGCATCTGGCCCGAATTGCCCAAGGCAACGATCAATCCCAATATCTACGGACACTTCGCCGAACACCTCGGCCGGTGCGTCTACGAAGGCATCTGGGTGGGACCCAAGTCCGAAATCCCCAATCAGGACGGTATTCGCGTCGACGTGATCGCCGCCCTCAAGCAGCTTCGCGCACCGGTCGTCCGTTGGCCGGGCGGCTGCTTCGCCGACCAGTACCACTGGCGCGACGGCGTCAAGCCGCTCAAGAAACGTCCCCAAACCACCAACATCTGGTGGCAACAATCCGAGCCGAACGAGTTCGGCACCGATGAGTTCATGCGCTTCTGCGCCGCGGTGGGATGCGAGCCCTACATCTGTCTCAACGTCGGTTCCGGCTCGCCGCGCGAAGCCCTCGGATGGCTGGAATACTGCAACTTCGGCGGCGACTCCATCCTCTCGAAGCTCCGTGCCCACAACGGCCACCCCGAACCCTACGGGATCAAGTACTGGGGCGTCGGCAATGAAAACTGGGGCTGCGGCGGCCGGTTCACCGCCACCGACTACGCCAAGGAATACACGCGTTACGCGTCCTACCTGCGTGCGTTCGATCCCGGCATCGAGATGATCGCCTGCGGGGCCAGCCCGGGCGACTACAAACTCCCCACCTTCGTCGACTGGAACCACGACTTCTGCGCGGAGATGATCCACGCCGACCTCATCGACCACCTCAGCATCCACCGCTACTTCAACCGTGGTACCGGCGCCACTTTCTCCGACTCCGAATACGCCGCGCTGTTCGGCGACCTGGTCGCCATGGAGCGCGACATCCAACAGGCCGACCGCCTGCTCGGGTACTTCTATCCCGACCGGTTCGTCGGGCTCATCATCGATGAATGGGGCCTGTGGCACCCCAGCGCCGTCGTCGACAACGGCCTCGAACAGGTCAGCACGTTACGCGACGCCGTGTTCGCGGCGGCCGCCCTTAACCTGTTCAACAACTATGCCCACCGCGTCACCATGACCAATATCGCCCAGACCATCAACGTGCTCCAGGCCATCGCCATCACCGACGGCGGCGCCATGTGCCTCACCCCCACCTACTACGTCTACGACATGATGCGCTTCCACATGGCCGCCCAGTCACTCACGCACGAACTCGACTGCCCCACCTTCGACGCCCACCCCATGGGCCTCAGACAAAAGCACAGCGTGCCCCAACTCAGCGTCAGCGCCTCCCTCGCGCGGAAGAAGATCCTCCTCACCGTCGCGAACCAGACCGTCGACGCCGATATCGAAACCCGCATCGACCTGCGCGGCGCCAAGGTGCTCAACGTGCTGGGCCGCGTCCTCAACTCCGCCGACCCGCGCGACGCCAACACCATCGAAGCCCCCAAGACCATCTTCCCCAAACGCTTGAAGCGCGAGCAGGTCGACGGCGAACTCGTCCACACCTTCCCCGCGCATTCGGTGACGTCGCTGAGCATTTCGCTCGCGTAGGCTCGCACGACTGGGAAACGCAATGGGGAGAAAACGATGAGTGGAAAAGCCAAGCCGGTGCTAACAGCGGTGGCAGTCATAGCCGTGGGGTATTTCATCGTCCTGCCGTGGATGTGGGGTTCCATGGAGCCCACGGCCCAAGCGTCCATCCCGAGCGAATGGACGCTAGGGGAAGATCTGCCCCTCCAGATCGTCATCGACTCGTGGCACAATAACTACAAGCTGGTCAACGTCCGGTTCTACATTGACCACACCCAGACCAAACTCGAAGGCGTCGACCAGGCGCCGTATCCGATTCAACTCTTGCAGGAAGCCCGGCCCACGCGCTGGACTCGCCTCTCGCTCAACCGCCTCACCTATCCGCGCCGCGAAATCCGCGAGGTTGTCGTCCCGCTCGCCGACCTCAAGGCCAAAGGCGAACTTGGCCCCGGCGTACTCGCAGGATACCTCGACATAGAACTCGGCTTCGTCGGCAGTCTGCGCTACGCCACGGGAGGCCCGGGCGCCGACCGCGTAAACACCCGCACGCAGAAGATACCGTTTTCGATCACGTTGAGGTAAGACCGCCCACGTGGGCTGCCGCCAACGACTTCGGCGCGACGTCGACCGCGCCCCGCGCAATCGTGTCGAGACAGGCCGGGTATTCGCCGCAGGACGCACAGGAACCCGTCCTTCAGGGAGTCTGTGCCTCTTGAATATCTTCCCGCGACGCACCACACTTGTTGTGGAGCCTCGCCGGTTTCTTCCTGCATGGCGGACTTCTCAGTCACGCGGATTGGAGGACTTCGAATACTATGGACAACAAGAATCCATCGCGCATCCTGTTCCGGACGTTCACCTCACTGGCCGCGGCCTACCTCATCCTGTGCGCCATCCACACCGCGCAAGCGGAACCATCGCCCAAGCTGCCGGATGACGTGCGCGCCGCGCAAATCCGCGACATGAAGTTCGGCATGTTCATCTGCTGGTCGCTCAGCACCTTCTCGGGCTATGAATGGACGCGGGGCGTGGAAGACGTGCGTTTCTTCCGCGCGACGGGTTGCGACACGGACCAGTGGTGCCAGGTGGCCAAGGATGCGGGAATGGACTACATCCTCTTCCTGACCAAGCACCACGACGGCTTCTGCCTGTGGGACACGGACACGACGGAATGGAAGGTAACGAACGCGCCCTTGGGCATCGACGTGCTGTCAAAGCTCCGAGAGTCGTGTGACAAGTATGGCCTGAAGCTGGCGTTGTACTTCTCGGAAGGCGATTGGAGTTGGATTGAAGGGGACATCCCGGCGGATGGCCTGATCCCCGGTAGCGAAGACTATGGCGATCGAATCTGGAGGTCCGGGGCCAATGCTGAGCTGAAGAAAGCCCAACTCAAGGAACTCTGCACGCGATACGGCCCGATCGAGTTTTTCTGGATGGACCACGCCCAAGGTCTTGGCGGCGTGAATCACGCCGAGACCACGAAATGGATACACCGGTTCCAGCCCAACTGTTTCGTCGGCTACAATCATGGCGAACCTTCGGGACGGCTGGCCCTGCGCGAGCGAGGCAAGGCGGGTGAAATCGGCGACGCAAACGCCAGCAAGTACAATAAGGAGGGGGAAGCCGGCTACGGCGGCTATCTCGCGGCGGAGTTCACCTACCCCATTCTCCCCAGCCACGAGGGAGGCGCCGACTGGTTCTACTCGCTACCGGAACACGACAACTTGTGTCACAAACCTGAGAAGATCTACGCCGATTACCTGGAAGCGGTGAAGTACGGCAACATCTTCTCCGTCAACGTCGGCCCCGACTATGCCGGGCGAATTCGCGGCATAGACGCCAAGACCCTACGCCAGGTGGGCGATTGGATTCGCACCGGGCACGAGTTGCCCACACGGTGAATAAGGAGAATTGTCGTGCTTCACGATCCAGGCCATTGCGAACCGTCATCTGTTGTGGAAGAAATTATCCTGCGCCAGGCGGACAAGGACATCCTGCGTGCGCTGGCCGGGGAAGTGGCCGAAATCGCCGCGCTGCCCGTTCATCGGGAGAAGGCGCAACTCTGGACCCACCTCAACGATCTCGACAGCCTCCGTTCCATGGTGTGGATCAACGAGATCTGTTGGAACGAGATGAACGTCGACGACGAGTTAACCCTGCGCACGCAGCATCCGTGGGCGCAGGAACAGGAGCGCGAACTGCGCCGCACGATCTACCAGTGGCGCCACCTACCGGCCGATATGGTGGTGGACGATTTCCTGACCTGTCCCCTCGCGATTCACAGCACCAGCTTCGGTATTGTCGAAGACGTCGACATTGTGAAGACGGACGACTCGAGCGACGTGGTCTCCCGTCACTTCAACATTCAGATCCGCGAGCCGGAGGACATCGCGCGAATCCGAATGCCCACCGTCACACATGACGAGGCGGCAACCGACGCCCGCTATCGAACCATGTGCGACGTCTACGACGGGATCATGCCCGTGAAAAAGAAGGGCCAGACCCATATCTGGTTCACGCCATGGGACTTCCTTATCCGGTGGTGGGGAGTCCAGGAAGCAATGATGGACCTGGTGATGAGGCCGGAAATGGTGCATGCCGCCGTGGACCGCATGGTGGACGCCTGGATGACCGAACTCGACCAATTCGACGAACAGAATCTGCTGTCTCTGGATAACAACAACACGCGCGTCGGTTCGGGCGGATACGGCTACGCCAGTGCGGCGCCCGGCGAGAGTTACGATCCCGACCATGTGAAGCCCCAAAACATGTGGGGCTGCTCCAACGCCCAGATCTTCTCCGAGGTCTCACCGGAGATGCACTGGGAATTCGCTATCGAACACGACATGCGCTGGCTTGAGCGCTGGGGTCTCACCTACTACGGCTGCTGCGAACCACTCGACGGCAAACTCGACATCCTCCGCCGCATCCCCAACCTGCGCAAGATCTCCGCGAGTCCCTGGTGCGACGCCAAACGCGTCGTCGACGGCATCGGCGCCGACTACGTCATCAGTCACAAACCCAATCCCGCCATTCTGGCCGAGGCTCAATGGGATCCGGAACAGGCCCGCAAGAGCATCCGCGACTTCCTCGACAAGACGGAAGAACACAGCCATGTCGAGTTGATCATGAAAGACATCTCTACGGTACGCTACGAGCCCCAGCGCCTATGGGAATGGTCGAAAATCGCCATGGAAGAAGCACAGCGCTGACGGCAACGGGGCGCATGAGCGCGCCACCACAGACGGGAGGGTCCAAATTATGCTGAAGCTGTTGACGCTGGTCGTGATGGCCGCTCTGCCCAACTTGCTGCCGATGGTATTCCTGACGCCAGACGACCTGCTTGACGCACAGGGCGTTCGACTGGAGGCACAACTCCCGCAACAAGGCATGCTATTGGCCGCAAAAGACGCGAACCGTCCACAGTTGTGGCACATGCCCGTTGCGGCGCGCAGCACGGAAAGGGGCGCCACGATATGGTACCAGCGGGTCGACAAGGGTGAAGCCGATTACCTGGACCAGCGCACGCTGTGCATAGGCGAGATCGAGGACGGCGTCTGGCGTATTCCCGAATTAGCCCCGCAGGCGCCGGCCTGGGGCGGAACGAACAACGTGTGCATGCGCCGCTCCCCACACAAGCCGACCTGGGGCGGATTCAACGTCTTCCAAATGGTCGAGGAAGACGGCTGGCTGCGCATGTTGTACTGGGATCAGCCCGGAGCAGAAGGGCTGTCGGGCGCCATACTGGCGAAGTCGCGGGACGGACGGCAGTGGCAGCGAGATTCCGAAGGCACGGTGTTCACGGAGCACAATGACGCTTTCTCGCTACTCAAGAAAGGGGACGAGTATCTGCTCTACCAGACGATGCTGGAGGATTGGCCCGACAAACCTTACTCGGACAATCTGGACAAATTCCGCCGCGTCCAATCGCTGCGGACCTCGCGCGACCTGAGAACCTGGACCTCGCAGACGGTCCTGCTGCGTCCCGACGCGGAGGACAAGGAGGAGACGGAGTTCTATCTCATGAAGGTCTTTCCCTATGGCCAGGGTTACCTCGGACTCATCATGAAATACTTCGGCGACCCCGCCCGCCCCGGGAAACACAGCGGGATCCTGACCTACGAACTGGTTGTCAGCAAGGATGCCCTTACCTGGGAACGCCCTTTTCGCGACACGGACCTCGGTTTCTGGTCATATGCCGACCCCTTCCGCTTGAACGGCGACCTTCACTTCGCTATCCACAAGGATGGCGGGATGGAGACTGTTTGGTATCGCGGACATCGAATGGTGGCAGTCGTCGCGGACGGCGAGGGCGTTTTCACATCCGGGGCATTTGCCTGGCCACCGACAGGTCTTGTCCTCGACGCCGACACACGTGAGGGATGGATAGAAGCTGAGCTTGTTGATGCGGCGGGCGCCCCGCTCGAAGGATGCCGCCCGGTGCGCGTCGAAGGCGTGGATGCGACTGGTGCGCCCTTGGCATGGGAGAACGCGCCAACGGCGGGGCAGGCCCAGGACAAGTGCCGCCTTCGCTTTCACATGCACAACGCGAAGCTCTTCGCTGTGGCCGTCCGCTGAATCAGTTGCGGTCGCCGTCGAACGCACGGTTCGGCTCATCGCCGGCGAGGCGCCTTGGCCCCGTTTCTCACGCTTTCTTTATCAACTCCGATGATACTGTCCAGCAGCGGGAGACGCGGCGTCAGGAGGTGTCGCCAATGTCTGCCGTGCGGCCGAACAGTCGATATTGGTGTACACCGGTTATCGGCGGCTTAGGCGTCAGCAGGAAGTAGTCCGATACGGAAAACAGTGCGTCGTTGGGCCAGTGCGGACGTATCGCGGTGTAGTCTCCCCACCGGTCTTCCGACGCGGTGCTCAAACCGATGCTGTATAGCGTCGAGTCGCCAACAAAGCCTGCGACGGGCGTCGCGTCCCCACCCATTCCCCCGCCAGCGGCCACGGAGATGCCGACTTCTCCGTTGGCGTTGGTCGCCAAGTGCGCATGGTGGAAGGCAAAATCCGGGTTCCAGATCTCGGTACCGGGGTCGGTGGTCCAAGTGGTTGGCCACTTCACGACCCGCTGCAGGCGTACGTGGGGCTGCGGGAACCCCCCTCCTCGGCCCGCGTTCCAAGCGGCGAGGAGGACGCGCTCCGCGCCCGCATCTTGGTCGGTGAAACCGCAACACGTGCCGCCGCGAACCGCATCAATGTTTGCCCTCAGCCAGTTGGTACCGTCCGGGGTTAACGATTCGGAGTCTTCCTCCTTCTCCAGTCTGATCCACGGGTCGATCGCGAGCGTACGCCAGGTGTAGCTGCCGGCGCCGTCGAACCACTCGAACACCCGCAGCTTCCGGTCCGAGACGTGGCCAAACCAGTAGGCGGCATCCGGGCAGTCTTGGGCAAGACGTGCCCCGTAGGAATTCTGGCCGTCCTTTGGGTCGGTATGGCCTATGTGGATAACGCCGCCGTTTTGGACGTCGGTCAATGGCACGGCCGCGACAAAGAAGCCGTCTCCGCCCAGTTGCGGTTTTAGGGGATTCAGGGCTGATACACTGATATACAAGTAGTCGTCAGAGAACGAGAGGGATGGATAGTCCAGGAAGCTGGTGCTCGGGAATCCGAACGTCGCCGTAGTCATGTCCCAATAGCTCCACGACGTGCCGCCGCTCGAGATCACTTGCTCCGGGCTCGCCATGGCGACCCTCAGGCGGTTCATTCCATTGATGGGTATCTGCCCGCCGGCTTCGTTGAGTATCGGCTGGCCGTTCATGTCACGCGCCACTCCGACCTGAGAGCCCCTGGTCAGCAACTGCCAAACGAAACGATCGATGCTGGGTATGTAGATCAGGTTCTGATCGCAGCAGATGCCAATGTCCTGCGGCAGGCCGTCGAGAGGAATGCTCGGAAAGACCGCCGTCGGCGCGATCTCGGTGTACGTTGTCCCACCATCCGTGGACAGGAGCAGATAGAGATTTCCGCTCAGAAACACCATCCGGACGAGGGGCCTGCCGGGAATCGGGAGAAGGTCGACCGACCCGCCGCTGGGCTCCAAGACGCCCCCCGTCCTAACATCGTGCGTACCGGCGCGCAGGAAGGTAATCGGTTGGTCTGCCTTGGCCAAGCTCTGTGTCTGTGATTTCCCCACTCGATCTGCGAGGTGCTCGATCCCGACCTCGGGATTGTTGGGTTCGAAACTCGCAGGCTCTAGTCCTTCGGGCAGGGGCGGGCCCATGAACTCGTTGATCCCCTCGATATCGACATCCGCGCACCCCGGGCACCCCGGTTCGAAGCCGCCGCCGTCGACACTTCGCGTTTCCACGGTGACATACCTGACGGTGCGCTCTCCCTCTTCGGGCGGCGGTAGCGAGACCGCACGATCTAAGCGAAACGCCTGGGGCACACCAGAAGAAGTGGCGGTTCCCTCGATCCGGAGGGTGTACGGCCGATCCGCTTCGAGCCCCTCCGACTCGAACGCGAGTTGCAGGACCGCAGTTTCACCGGCCGGCAGGTCGCCCGCCGAGAGCGGCAGCGCCTCCGGTCGCACGATTCCCTGGGTCTCCAAGGTGATGCCAGAGATCCGGACGTCGGAGACGTCCCGGTCACTGCCATTGACAAGCGGCAGCGCGATGAGAAGCGCTCCCTCCTCGGTCGCCACACCAGGTGTCGCGATCATCAGGAGTGGCCGACGGTCAACACACCCAGTCAGGGTGGCGAGGAGAACCAGTCCGGCCGGGAACATCCTGAACAACAACCTACGGCCAACTAATGGCAACGAAGACAGCGCCAATACAACACACGACAGAACAAACCTAATATACGCGTCCATGGCAAGAACTCCTTTAAGGGCTCGCGCAAGAATAACTCCACCGTTTCCGCATCTCATCTTCACGCCACTTTCGAGCGCTTTTCAATCGCAAGAACCTCGAAATAGCTGGCTATTCCTGCGGTTTTACTCAATCGTCGCGCTCAAATTCGACGCAAATCTGAGCGCGGAAACGGTG
>JAACEL010000428.1 GCA_011682535.1 Nitrospiraceae bacterium
CGCTATTTTGAGGTTCTTGCGATTGAGAAGCGCTCGAAGATGGCGTGAAGATGAGATGCGAAAACGGTGGAGTTATTCTTGCACGAGCCCTTACACCCAGACTTCAAAGGCGTCGTAGATGGCCTTGACGGCCTTATCGAGGTCGTCTGATTCGACGCCAACGATGATGTTCATCTCCGACGAGCCCTGGTTGATGACTCGCAGATTGACGCCCGAGTCGGCAAGTGCCATGCACAGATGGCCTGCGACGCCGATATGGTGGTTCATGGCCTGTCCCACGGTGGCAATGAGTGCGAGCCCCGGTACCAAAGTGGCACGGTCGGGGTCGCAGGCCCGCTCGATGCCCTTCAGAATCGATTGGCCGTGGTCGTCGAGTTCGTCGTCTTTGATGATGAGCGAGATGGTATCGATACCGGTGGGCATGTGCTCGAAACTAACGCCATGTTCCTCCAATACACTCAGCACACGCCGGCCGAAACCGCGCTCCCTGTTCATTAGCGCCTTCTCGATGTTGATCATCGTAAACCCCTTGAGCCCGGCGATGCCGACTACGGGGTAGGTGGGCGTGCGAGTGGGCACGATCATCGTGCCGTCTTCGTCGGGGGCGTGCGTGTTGCAGATGTGGATGGGGATGCCCGGCTCGGCCACGGGGAAGATGGCTTCGTCGTGGAGCACCTTGGCCCCCATATACGACAACTCGCGCAGTTCGGCGTAGGTGACCTCGGCGATACGTTTGGCCTCGGGGACGATCGTGGGATCCGCCATCCGGAAGCCGGAGACGTCGGTCCAGTTCTCGTAGAGCGAGGAGTTGGATGCGCGGGCCACGATGGCGCCGGTGATGTCGCTGCCGCCACGCGAAAAGGTTTTCACTTTGCCGCTGGGCAGCGTGCCGTAGAACCCAGGCACGACGAACAGGCCCTCGCCCTGAAGCCGTGCGCCCAGCAATTCGTAACTGGCCGGGTCGAGGTTGCCTTCGTAGTCGAACTTGATGAAGTTGGCCGGGTCGGCGAAATCGGCCCCCAGTAACTCGGCGATCAGGCAGCCGTTGAGATACTCGCCACGCGAAGCCATGTAGTCCGGTTCCGTGTGCTGCTTGGCTTCTTGAGCGATCTTGTCGAGTTGGGTTCCTATGTCGAAGCTGACACCGAGCCCTTCGGCCAGTTCCGAGAAGCGCGCACGGATAATCTCGGCAGGCTGCGACGCATCGAGGTCCTGCAAGAGCAGGCTGTGCCACGCGAGCAGCAGATCGGTGACCTTCTTGTCCTCGGGAAAGCGTTTGCCGGGGGCGGAAGGCACAATGAAGCGGCGCTCCGGGTTGGCGCGGATGATCTGCTCGGCCCTGCGAATACAGTCGGCGTCGGCGAGGGAACTCCCGCCGAACTTGCAGGTGATTGCGTTCATGGTTCTTACTTTCTTCCTTTGCTTTGCTTGTCGGGGTTTGCCCCGCACCAGACGGGAACGATGCCACGAACAGTTTCGAGGGATTACTGCAACTGCGTCGATATCCAACGCGAGATGTCGTTGTACGTCACGAAGAGCAACAGGCCTACGATCATCACCAGGCCGACTTGTTGAACACGTTCGAGGATTCTCATGTCGATCGGCTTGCCGCGTACCCCTTCGATTCCCAGGTAGAGCAGCATGCCGCCGTCAAGCACTGGAAGCGGCAGGAGATTGAACACACAGAGGTTGGCGCTGATGAAAGCCGTCATCCGGAACAGCCACCAGTAGCCAGCCTGGGCCGCGGCGGTGGTGATCTGGTAGATCATCACCGGTCCGCCCACATCGCGCACACTGAGGTTGCCCGTTACCAACATGGCCACGGTACGCACGGTGCGCGCGAGTGCCTGGTACCCCAGTCTGAAAGCTTCAGGCACGACTTGAAGGGCGGCCATGCGATGGAAGACCATTTTCGTGCCGAACCGCACGCCAACCACACCGACGGCTGTCAACTCCAAGGAAGCTACGCGCGTCTCTTCGCCGCGCACCAGTCCTCTCAGGACGGCGGGACGGCGGATCTGTAGTTCTACCACCTGCCCGGCGCGGGTGTTCTCGATCTCGTCCAGCAGGGCCATGGTGGCGGGCTGCCCGTCAATCCGCTCAATAACGTCGCCCGCCAGGAGCGTCTTGTCCTCGGTCAACGCCGCGGGAGCGGCCAGTACCACCGGCATGGCCAGTTCGGGATCGTCGATTTGCACTTGGGCGGACGGCGCAAGGATAACGTCGACGAACCGGCCAACGATTCTTGGGGTGACGTCGAACTGGAGCATCTCGCCGTCACGGTCGATTTCGATCGCGAGGGGTTTGCCGCTAGGCCAGTTTTCGACGATTTTCCGAAAAGAACGCATGTCCACCACGCGTCCGTCGGCCCGTACGATTACGTCTTCCGCCTGTAGACCAATCGCCTCAGCCGGACTGTCTGGCACGATCTCTCCAAGCAGCGCGGTCTCAAACGCCGACACACCGAAACGCACATGATCCCCGCCCGCCATTTCTTCGGGACGGGCCAAGGACAGGTAGCGGGTCTTCGAACCATCGGGCGCGGTGCGCTCGATGACGACGCGCATCGGTTCGCCCGTGCTGAGCACCGCACTGATGGCTACGTCCATGATACTCTCGACCGTCTCGCCGTTGATGGACAGAATACGGTCACCCGTTTCCCAACCGACCGCGGCCGGCTCCGCGGTCCCGTCCACCGCCCCGCCATCGGCGGGCATGGGGTACAGCGGAGCGCTGGAGGCGGGCGAGCCGGGTTCGATCAGACCGATTCGGTTGTCGACCTCAGACAGGGGCACCTCGGCGCCAACGCCCGCGATGATGCCGTACAGCAGAATAGCCAGGGCCAGGTTCATCAGCGGCCCGGCCACCGTCACGATGGCGCGTTGCCACACCGGCTTGTTGTTGTACCAGCGGCTGTCGTCGACATGGCCGTAGGTGGCCTCGCGCTCCTCTTCGCTGAGTGGGGTGTCTTCCTGGCCGGCCATCTTGACGTAGCCGCCAATGGGCAATAGGCCAATGCAGTAATCGGTTTCACCGAGCCGCTTGCCGAACACGCGCGGCGGCATGCCCAGACTGAAACGATCGACATAGATCCCACAGGCCTTGGCTGCCAGGAAATGGCCCATCTCGTGGAAGAAGACGAGCAATCCCAGAACCAGAACAAATACCAGCATATCGAGCAGCATAGATTCGTCTTCCTGCGCTCCGGGGCTCTGGTCCGCTTAGTGGCGGACCCTCCGCACGGAGGTCGTTACAAGCACTGCGAGTTACTTCCCGGCTTGTTGAGTTAGTTGTCGCTCAGCGATTGTATGATATCGTTCGCTTGTCTCCGCGCGGCCACGTCGACAGCCTCTATGGCCGCCAGATCCGGCCCGGCGACGGATGGGGGCGCATCGAGTATGCGGCGCACCACCTCTTCTATTTCAAGGAAACCGATCCGGTGTGCGCAAAATGCCGCCACGGCCTCTTCATTGGCTGCGTTGAGCACTGCGGGCATCGCCCCACCCGCTTCGGCGGCGCGAAGCGCGTGGGCCAGACACGGAAACTCCTCGAACTCCGGCGCGCCGAAGGTGAGAGCTCGCATCTGGGTCAGGTCCAGCCGTTCCATCGGGGATTGTACACGTTCGGGCCAAGTGAGTGCGAATTGGATGGGGAAACGCATGTCGGTCACGCCCAGATGGGCCAGAATGCTGCCGTCGGTGAACTCGACAAGGCTATGCACGATACTTTGTGGATGGATGACGACCTGGATCTTCGACAGAGGCAGACCGAACAGCCACATGGCCTCGATCACTTCGAGGCCCTTGTTCATCAAAGTGGCGGAATCGACGCTGATTTTGGCGCCCATGTCCCATGTCGGGTGACACGTGGCCTCCTCGGGCGTTACTGCGCTCAACGTGTCGCGCGCACGTCCGTAGAACGGCCCTCCAGACGCGGTCAGATGCACACAGGCCACATCGTCCAGGCGGTGTCCCTCCAAACACTGGAAGATGGCATTGTGTTCACTGTCCACCGGGATGATCTCGATACCACGCGCACGCGCATGGGCCATGACGATCTCCCCTGCCATGACAAGGGACTCCTTGTTTGCCAAGGCGATGCGGTTGCCCGCGTCAATGGCCGCCATCAACGGGCGCAGGCCAGCCGCCCCCACCATGCCGCACAGGGCGATGTCGACGGGCATGGCGGCGGCTTCTTCGAGGGCCTCGGGGCCACAAGCCACCGGCACGCCCAAGTCCATCGCGGCCAGGCATGCACCCGCGTCCAGGTCGGCCACGGCCACGAACTCAGGCTTGAACTCGGCGATCTGCTCGGCCAGCAGGCCAATGTTGGAGTGGGCAGCCAATGCGGCGACGTCGAAGCGGCCTTCGTCGCTTCGTACGACCTCGGCCGCGTTGCGGCCTATCGACCCGGTGGAACCGAGGATCGAGATTCGGGTTGGCACAGCTTG
>JAACEL010000429.1 GCA_011682535.1 Nitrospiraceae bacterium
TCCGCTGAGCCTAAACACGGCGCTGCCGTCCTTTGCGCTGGGCGCCGCGTTCGCTTTGCTGTCCTGGCAGCGGCGCGCCGAAGACCAGCGGCAGAGAAGCCCGTATCCACTGGCATCCGTTCTCTTCATCGCCCCGGCGCTCTGCTGGCTGTTGAGCCGTGCCCCGGGTGCGTTGTCCGTGGCTGGACCTGGGGTGGCGTCGCTTGTCCTCATACTTGCCCTCGGGGGGCTCCATGCGCAGACCCGCCTCGCGCCGTACCGCGCGCTCCGGCGCAGTCTGGCCGAGGCCGCCGCCATACCGGCCCTGTTCGCGTGGTACATCCCCCTCTTCATACTTGGGAACCCCGCCGTGGCCCTGGGAGGGGCCGCCGCCGCCGCCGCGGCCGCGCTAACGGTCAGCGTTTTCACGGGGAACCGATTCTTCCGCTACGCCGTAGGGTCTTCGGGCGCGGGTCTTGTTGTGGCGGGCGTTCAGATGGCCGGCACGAATGCCCTCGAGCCTTGGGCCGCCTATATCGCCGTGGCGGGGTTATTGGGGTGGGGGTATGTCTGGGCCAGCGCGCACAAAGCCTCCGTTACCCGGCAGACCACACATCTGGGCTGGCTGATTCTGACCGGGGCGTCTCTTATCGCCGCCGCGGGCGCCGGAGCGCCACAAGTGTTCTTCGCGGCCACGGCATCCGGGTGCATCGCCATCGTCATGACAGGGCTCTCATCGCGGCGGGAGGGCTCCCGCGACGCGTTTGCTCATATCGTCTCGCTCACCGCGGTTCTGACCGCCGCCGCCGTCCCGTTCCTCATTGCCCTGCGTGACGCTCCGTTCCTCGATGGCGCCGTGGGCCTGCTCCTGCTCGGACTGTCCTGCGGGCTGGCGTGGGCGGCCGGACGTGGCCGCTGGATGGGACGCACATGGGTGGGGCTGACAACGGGCGCGGCACTCCTGTTCGTATTCGCGCTGACACCAGACATCGAGATTCGTCTGCTCGCTGGCGCGGGCATCACACTGGCCCTGTTTGCGGTTGCGGCGGCCCTCCAACAGAAGCAGCACGACCTGTCCCGCAGCGGCGTCGTGGCCGGGCACACCGCGTCACTCGTGTTCGGTTCCACGGTTCTTATGTCAGCCTGGGATACTCCGGTCGGGATGTGGACCGCAATGTCGGCGGCACTCTACGCCGCTCTGCACGCCCTCATGCCACGTCTGCGCCGTCAGGTCGATTTCCGAATCGCCGCTTCCTGCTGGCTTAGTTTTGCGGCCTTGCTTGGGTTGGCCGCCGTTACTGGGGGGCCGTACCGGGAGCACATACTCGCGGCCGCCCTCCTTGCACTGTTCTGGCTTTTTCTGGCGCGCGTTGCCCAGCGAGCCGGAGCGAAGGGTTGGGTCAATCCCCTCTATGCCTCGGCCACTGCGCTCGCACTGGCCGTCGGCGTGATCGGCCTGTACGTGCCCGTTAGCCACGGCGCCTGGCTGCCCTTCCTGTTGTGCGGCGTCGTGTTTGCCTCCCTGTTCCTGATCCTTCGTCAGGATATCTTCGCCTACCTTGTCACGCTGTCGCTCTCTTTGATGGCCTACGACTGGGTTCGCGAAAGCACCAGCCATTTCACTCAGGATGTGCTGTTCTATCCATTGGTGGTGGTCGCGCTGCTGAGTATCGTTTTCCTTCTACCTTATCTCAAGATGGCTGCCAACCGCCTTGGTGCGCTACCCGTTTTCGCCATCTTCTCCTGGCAGGGCGCGGCATTCGCGATGATCCCCGTGCTGGGGGTGGGGCTCATGCTCTCATCAGCCTTCTCGTTGAAAGTCACCGCTCACCCGAGATTCTGCACGAGCTGTCACTACATGGACGAGTACTACGAGTCCTGGCAGCACTCGTCACATAAGGATGTGGCGTGCGTCGAATGCCACTACGACCCCGGCATCGCCAACGAGGTCATCGGCAAGGGCGAGGGGTTCATCCAACTTATCAAATACGTGTCCCACACCTACACGAACCGTCCCCACGGGATTGTCAACAACGCGTCCTGCACCAGGGCAGGCTGCCACGACACGGTGGAGGACAACGGCGAAGTTCTGTTGTTCGGAGGCAAGATCCGATTCCGCCACGACACCCATCTCTCAAGCCACCCTCGCGGTAAGACGCTCAATTGCGTGAGTTGCCATGGCCAAATGGTGCAGGGCAAACACATCAGCGTCACCGAGACCACGTGTCTCACGTGCCATTTCTATGGTCGCGGCGACAAGCCCGTGGCCGTGGGCGATTGTCTCAGTTGCCACGCCGTGCTCGATGAGACCGTCAAGCTGGGCGAGCAGACATTCGACCATCCGGCGTTTCTGGCCAACAAGTCGACCGTCCAGTGCATCCACTGCCACAGCCAGGTCACGCAAGGCGACGGCAGCGTTTCGCCGGTCCGTTGCCGCTCGTGCCATCTCGACACCTTCGGTCCGATTGAAGATCAGGAGGCATTTCACCTGATCCACGTCTCGAAGAAGCACTTCGACTGCCTTCAGTGTCACGATGAGATCAAACACGGCACACGGCCGATGGATCAGCAGATGCAACTGAGTTCCAGTGCCTGCGAGGAGTGCCACACCGGCGAGCGGCACACGATACAGGAGCGCACTTACGCAGGCACCTCCGTTCCCGATATCGAGGCCGAGCCCGATTTCATGTATACCGCGGGCGTCACTTGCGAAGGCTGTCACACCGACGCGCACTTCGTACGCGTCGGCGAGATGACCCTCACCAGCAAAGCCTCCGGCGCCAAGCAATGCGCCGGCTGCCACGACGACGAGTCTTACGCCGAGATACTGGTCGATTGGCAGGAAGAAACCAAGGGCCGGATTGATGCCCTTCAACCACTGCTGGATGGCATGGCCGCCCGATTCACATCGCCCAACGCGCCCGCCGAAGCGGTACAGGCCGCCCGACAGCTCTTGGATTCAGCCAAGATGAAGCTGACGAGCGTCGTCCTGGACGGCAGTCTCGGGGCACACAACTACTTCTACACGTCGTCCATTCTCGACAGTGCCGAGAGCGACGCCGAGGCGTGTCGCGCGCTGATGGCCGAATGGCCGGAGACAACACCAGAGGAAGCCCAACGTGAGATGGGATCTATCCAATAGCGCCGTAGACTCGGTATTCAGGTCGAAGGTGGAACGCCTGAGTGACCAGAATCTGGGCGACTGCTATCAATGCGGGAAATGCTCCGGTGGCTGTCCCGTCGTGCCCAACACCCAGTCGTCCCCGAGCCGGGTGATGCGCATGGTCCAACTCGGTATGGAAGAAGACGCCATGGTGGACGACCTGGTCTGGTCGTGCGCCGGTTGCGGAACCTGCACGGGAAGATGCCCGGAAGGGGTCGACACCGCGCGTGTCATCGACGCCGTCCGCGCCGTTGCCGACGCGCGGGACGTTTCCCTGCCCCAACAATGCGCGGCCGTGAGAACCTTCTACAAAGCCTTCCTGGGGAGTGTCCGCGATTTCGGCCGCCTCAGCGAGGTAGGGTTGATGGGCGGGTACAATATCAACTCGGGACGTTTCTGGACGAATGTCGCCAAGGCGCCATGGTTCCTGCTCAAAGGGAAGGTGGGATTGTCCGCGCACCGGGTCAGGCAACTCGATCGTCTGGCGCGCGTGTTCGAACGCGTCGAGAACATCGAACGGGCAATCCTGGAGGATATTGACCGTTCGCGTTCGGAGGAGGAGGCATGAAGTACGCATATTATCCAGGGTGCTCGCTGCAGTCAAGTGCGGCCGAATACGCCCACTCCGCCGAGGCGATCCTCCAAGCCCTCGGCGTCGAGTTCGAAGAGATCGATGACTGGGTCTGCTGCGGCGCCACGCCCGCCCATGCCACCAACCATCTGCTGTCTATTGCCTTGCCGGCGATCACTTGTGCGGCCGCGGAGAAACAGGGCGCCAGCGACATCCTCACCTGCTGCGCGGCTTGCTACAGCCGCCTCAAACAGGCCAACCATGAGTTGAGCGAAGACCCGGAACTGCTGGCGCAAGTCAATGAGATTATCGAGGAAGACTACAGCGGCCACGCCCGCGTGCTGCATCTTCTTGAGCTACTCACGCACGACATCGGCCTGGACGCTATACGCGACCGCACGCGGAAACCGCTCCAGGGCCTGAAAGTCGCCTGTTACTACGGCTGCCTCATCGCCCGGCTTCCCGAAGGACTCCGAATCGACAAGGCCGAGTATCCGGTGTTGATGGACAACCTGCTGCGCGCCGTGGGAGCCGAACCCGTCGAATGGGCATCCAAGACCGAATGCTGCGGGGCCGCCCTGACGCTCGCGCGTCAAGACGCGGTAATCCGTCTCAGCGGGCACATTGTCGAGATGGCCAAAGAGAGCGGGGCCGACGTCGTGGCCGTGGTGTGTCCGCTGTGCCAAGCGAACCTCGACATGTATCAGTCCAACATCGAGACGGAGACGGGCC